>NZ_MJAT01000040.1 GCF_001742305.1 Desulfuribacillus stibiiarsenatis
ACAGCAAGTCACACCTGTAATGCCAATCTATCCTGTTCTACCAATGCCATTTGATCCTTTCTGCCCACAATTCTCTCCTCAAGAAGCATTGGAAAAAGGAACATTATTTAAATGGTTATACGATCCATATGTACCTACAATGCCTAGAAGAAGAGGTTTGTTCGGGTAATATTCAATGAACTAAACAAATTATTTTTCATGAGGCTGTTGCTCAACGAATTAAAATTTCGATGAGTAACAGCCTTTTTGCTATTTTTATTTGTCGAATATTGACATCTTATGTCGTCAAGGAAGGATTTTCCACTATTGTTGTCGAAAGGTTTGGAAAATCAATTGCATATTCAGTGTTCATGGCATAAATGATTAAAACTCAAAGCGTAGAAATGTCTATTATGCAAACTAACATAGAAATGTAGTTAGGTGAATTTAAGGGTACAAAGTTCAGTCTCTGGCTCTGGGAGCCATCCACCGATAATAGAGTGCTATTGCTCGGACACCAAAAAATATTTTACATTGCCAGGAGAATGTATTGAATTAACTGCAGAACGAATAAACAAAAAATTCAAAATCTAAAAGGATTTTATATCATTTATGAATCATGGGGATTGCTATATTGCTATTAGTAATAAGAATCTTCATATTGAAATTAAGAGTTAGTAACATAGAAAATATAAAAACAAGAATCGTACAAAAACGTACAAGCTTGCCCACAATGTGGTGTGAAGTTAGTTCGAAAGAGTGCCAAATACAGCGCTTTCATGGGTAATAAAAGCCCATAACGTCTGACGAATAACGGACCAACAAGACTTTCCAACCAGGTTTTCATATCATGTACGCCATACAAATACAACTGAAAGGAAGACGAAGTATGATTTTTAAAATGTTTACAGAGTTATGGTATTTATGGGCTCTTGTTATAATTGTATTTTTTTATTCATTATTTAAACCGAAGATCAAAGGATATTTAGGAGAAAAAGCTATTGCAGTTATATTATCTAGGCTTGATTCCGAAAAGTATAAAATTATTAATGACATCATGATTGAAGTAAATGGCAAGACTTCTCAAATCGATCATGTTATTGTATCGAATTATGGAATTTTCGTTATTGAAACAAAGAATTATAAAGGATGGATTTTAGGAGAAGAAAGAAGTGAGTATTGGACACAGGTTATTTATAAACGTAAAGAGAGGCTATATAATCCCATTAGGCAAAACTATGGACACATTCAAGCTTTGAAAGGTATTTTAGAGGCATACTCCAATGTGGTATTTATCCCAATAGTAGTGTTTTCTGTGAATTCAAATTTAAAAATAAAAACTACGTCAGAAGTGGTATATAGTGTAAATCTCTTAAAAACAATTAAAAAGTATAATCAAGAGATTATATCAAATAAGGAGAAAGATGAGATATTCTCTAAAATAGTTGCACTTAATATAGTGGATAAAGATTCAAAGAAAAAGCACATATCGGATATTCGCCAAAATATAATAGAAAAAAATGTACAGGTAAGTCATGATGTTTGTCCAAGGTGTAATGGTCAGTTATTGAAAAGAAAAGGAAAAAACGGAGAATTTAAAGGGTGTTCCAATTTTCCTAAATGTAGATTCACTGCATAAAGAAACCACTTCGATCCCAATTTAAAGCCCATCGCTGTTGAATATAACAGTCGTAGGTTTTTTGTGTTGATAGAAGCATATATGCCATAAGAAGGAAATATTAGAATTAGGGAGAATATAATAACAGAAATTATTGGAAGTATTTGTATTGATAATGCAAGAAATGGAGTTAGGTGTTTTCAAGAGATTAATGTCGTTGAGATCCTAATAAGAGTGTTTATATGAACCAGTGTCAAGGATGTAGTAGTTATACGTAATGACTCAAAACCATTAAGATAGGAGTGTTTCTAATGTTTAATTGTTGCTCGTCATCTAGTCAAAGGTACCCGATAGGAGTTTTTGAACCAGCCGAAGAGATCACAAAAAGTCTTCTTACGAAATACATCAATGATCTTAACTCAATTCCAAGCAATTTGAAGGAAAGTATTGATAAATTAAATGAGGAGCAATTGAATTACTCATATAGGCTAGATGGATGGACTGTTACACAAGTAGTCCATCATTTAGCTGATACACACATGAATGCATACATTAGATTTAAACTAGCACTCACAGAATCCAACCCACTTGTCAAAACTTATGATGAGGTACAATGGGCCGAATTATTTGATGGCGTTAGCGCTCCAATTGATACATCAGTAGCCATAATTACTGGTTTACATAAAAGGTGGGGCATATTAATCGATTCTTTAACAGAGCAACAACTAAAACGAAACTTTAATCATCCAGTGTCAGGGAGTTCGCCAATTGAAAGGCTTATAGAATTTTACTCGTGGCATGGAAACCACCACATAGCCCATATTAATTTGATTGTTGAGAAAAAATGAAGCCTACAGTAACAGTCTAGGTTTTTTTTATGCGCAAAAAACTAACTGGGGCAGGAAATAAGCAAAACAGTATAGAATATAATATATAATCATTGGAAGTTTTTGTATAGAAAGATAAAGTATGGTATTCCATGCAATTCGACACAGTAATATTCCTTTCAGTTTAACACCAATTGTAATTAAGTAATCCTAAAAAGCTACACAACGATTATAGCAAGCAGTAAAGTTCATTACTCTTTCTACGGTGACTTTCACAGACTCTGAAAATATCACTCGTCATGCGTAGCTTAAGAAAGAGTTGTATTTAATACAATAGTTGGTAAATGGGGGTATAGACAATGCTTGATGGTAGTAGACTAGTTACTTTTTTTGCATTTTTGCCTATAGGTTTGCATGTAGCGTTTATTATCTTTGTCATATATTTTGTGATTAAAATAATAAAGTTTATGGATGCTAAAACAAAATTAGATCAAGAAAGAAATGAAAAGCTTGATGAAATACTGAAGTTTGTTAACTATGAATATAGCCGAAAATAACTTCTATATATTATAGAATAAATACGATTTTAAGTGCGCAAATCCTATTCCAATGGGAAATGTCTTTCTCCACTACCAACTCAATTGGGTTACAAACACGCTTTGAATATGATACCAGTGGAGGTCTTGTAAGAACTGTTCAACCAGGGAACAAAATAAGGGGGTCGAGAGTTTGGAAAAGAAGATTTTTTTTATAATAGCACTTCTAATCTCTTTTATATTGGTATCGGGATGCGATTCTCAGTATAGAACTATTCCTGAAGATCTAAAAAATGTAACTTTTAACCAACAACTATCTGTGATATATGAGGATCAGGATAAATACATTGTGGAAATAAAATTTGAAAACAAAACGAATTATGATTTTTCACCTACAGTTGTTTCAGTACGACCTCAAATTCGATATGTAAAAGACGGGGTCGATTATGGCGAACCAAACCCAATAAATTTACTCGGGGAACAAGTGGATTATGGACCTCGAAAATATAAATATAAAATAGAAATACCTAAAAAGATTTTTGATGTTTATGATCATATGAGTAAAGATAGAGTAACTGTGACTGTGGAAGGAATGTTTACAAAAGGAAATAAAATAATTTTTGGAGTATCATATGGAGAAGATCTGGAATTGATAAAATAACAGTTTTACATTGTCTCTTATGGAAATGAAGAATGATGAGATTAATGTTCATTTTCGTGATGATTATTTTACATCAAATGAGCCTGTTGACATAACTATTGACATTTATTTTAATTCTATCTACGTTATTGAATTTTAGTCTAGTAATACAAATGACTTACCATGAGAGTAGAAAGGAAAATGTAGCGTATAATCTGTATTCTAACTTTTTTTCAACCTTGTATCATTATGGTAATAGCTTAGATGATTATAGTAACAATATAGAAAAAAGTAATGATGATAATATTAGAAACTTACAAGTTTTATCTACGTATAGCTTTAACTTAATAGAATACTCAAGAGCTCACGCACAACTAATTGAAGATGATGACAAGGTAGCTAACTTACTATGGGATCTAGCTGTAAACATACAAGAGTTTACAAATAATCTTTATGATACTAACAAAATAATAGACAAAAGAATTAAAATCACCGAATTTTCAGCAATTATAAATGAAATAGTAACAGCGGAAAATCAAGCAAGAATGAGTCAAAAGAACATAGGATTTGAAAAGGAGAAAGAAGAAGTGTATTCGCTCATCAGTCCGAAAATTACTCAAGCTATCGAAGTATTAGAATGATAGTTGGTACATCTCAAAAACGCTCATAACGACACGTTGTTAAGAATCGGCAAATCCTTCTATCTAAAAGGAGCATCAATGAAAAATATAAAACTGATATTAATCGCAATACTTATAACTGCATTAGTAATTATCAACTACAAAAGGACACAGTCTCGGAAGATATAAAGGACATAATGGGTTTTCAATTAATTTCAAACAGTATTATTCAACTTGAAGGGACGGTCATGTTTCAAATTGATAATAACTGGTTTAATCCTAATAGTGTAATCGAGAAAGTAGAGGATGTAGTCGAGAGTATCTATATTACCCAAGAAGTCACTGGAAAACTACATGCGTTATCGAGTGAAGATGAAGAAGTACTACACAAACTAGCTGATTATTTTGGTAGATACCCTAAGTACTCGGGATTTCCAAACAATAGTATTGATGAGAATGATATTGAAATGTTTGTAGAGCTAAGAAAGAATCTAAGGGCAATTGGATGGGGAATGAATCTAAATTATTCTAGTGACTGGAATGAATTGACAGAGAAGGCAAATAATCTAATAAATAGTAGGTAACTAAAAGAAAGCTCTAAGGAGAACACTAAAGCAGTATTAATACTTTGCACAGCCAAGCTTTAATACCAACTTAGAAGTAGAGATTCAAAAGTCAAATCATTATTAAAGGAAATTTCAAAATTTTGGACAGTCATGGAACGAATTTTAATCATTTTTTTAGGTTCCTATTAGATGGATACTTATAAACATTGGATTTGGTGTTCTAGGAGGGAACCATTTGATAAAATTAAAAAGATCATCAACAGACAAGTCTTTTTATGGTGTATGTGGAGGTATAGCAAATTATTTTAATATCCCATCTTTATTGGTTAGGTTGGTATTTTTATTTACTACTCCTTTATCGGTATGGGTATATTTGTTATTCGTTGCATATGTAGAAGAAAAACCATCATTCGTAAAACTCCGAAACTAAGGAATCAATTATAGAAATACGAGGACAAAAATGAAAATAGGATTAATGACAGGGGTAAAGAGTGATGAAGAAATTGACCGTTTTATTGGTTGCCACTGTATATATTCATGCTTTCCAAAAGACTTCTTATCTACTTCCATGACGATAACAATGATATCTGCTGTAATGCTAATCATTAGAGGAATATTGCTATACTTACAAATGAGAAATAGTTCACCTAACGTTGATCGTTCTAAAGTATATATAGAAGAAAATACTGATCTTAGTGACTGAAAATATATTGATTTTAGAAAGTCAATTCTATTCTTGTTTTGGAATCAATGATACTAAAATAGCTTTTTCAATCTACATTTCAGATTCAACTTATCATGATTGCTAGAATAGTAATTCCGTTTGTTTTAGGTTTGTTTCTCGCTATTCCCAAGGTTATATGTGAATGGAGAAAGGAAGGGAAATGGCAATATGACTGGGTAAAATTATTGGCAATAGGAGTACCTATTCTATATATTGTATTCATGCCTATAATCTCATATATATGGCCACAATACTTTTCTTCTGAATTGAACATTATCGCTAGTATACCTTTATTCTTACATCTAATGCCGCACGCTATTGCTGGTATTGCAACAGGATATTTCTTAATTGCGTGCATCTATAAAACTCCTAATCAAAATGAGCCCACACTGAGCAAGAAGAAAAACTAGAGTCAAGTGGGGATGGGCAGATATGTTAAAGTAGCTGATGACTGTGTTATTATCGCTGTTCCTTACAGGTTGCGGTTCGAGTACGACTCATTTAAATCAGTATGGTGTAATAAACTCGCCTACAATCGGATCATGTAGTCCTGATTTTAATAAAGATAGTATTATTAAAATGAAATTTGAATGGAATGGAGTAATAGAAGAATTAGAAGCAACGTTAGATGAAAGTAAGATTCCTTTCAGTTTAATATTATCCAATCATAATTAAGTAATACTACAAAGCTACACGACGATTTCTGATCTTATGTAAAACGACAAAATCGCTTTTGGAGCTAATAACTACTTATCAACCGAAAACATATCACTGTACACTATAACAGTCGGTAGGTTTCTTTTTTATACGAAAAATTACCAGGGGCAGGAAAAAAGTAGAATAATATAGAAAGTCAAAGCCGGGGACCTGAAAGTCGGCGAGTAGATTCTTGACAGTACTGACATCAGGGATGTTACCTGCTAGCTTTCGGTAGTAAAAAGGAAGACCCGATTTTTGACCAAATACCAGAGCGAGGTTGATTTGGGGTAACTCGTATCATTTTCCATATTCCTTCCATATTGGACTTGTCGAAGAGTTTGGGAACAGCTAGACACAAAGGTCGTATCATAAGCCCAATTCTCATCTTCCTGACGGCGTTTCTCCTGTAGTTTAAAGAAGTGATTTCTTTCTTCTTCTGAGATACTAGCAAACAGTTCACTGCTTCGCTGAGATGCTATATTCTTGCCGTATGGATGACGATGAAGCATGCTCCATTTTTCAAAGCGAAAAAGCGGTGAATCGCTTTCCGGAATCAGACGATAAAAAAGAAGAAAAGTGCGTGAAATCAACTGTTTAGAGCTATTTCATAGTCACATCATAGTTATGAGTGGCGGGAATTCAGGATATAGAAACTTATAATAAAAATAAACTTGCTGAAGCAAGTCAATGAACAGTTGATATCTCTTGATAATGATACTATTTTTTTAAATATTTTGCTCATGTCATTTCAAAGATCAACGTTTTTATAGATCGTATTGAAATACTTTACACAATCAAGGATATCGGTTGTACTGATAAGAAGGTTAAAGAATAGCCCAAAACCATACACTGTTTAGAACTGGTTTAGAACTGTATGGTATAATGTATTCTAATTGCCATAAGGAAGGAGACAAAATGAATAATAAAATTATTAGGATTGCATCCCTCATTTTCATTATGTGCGGTATCTCTTTTTTGATTGTGACATCCTATATAGATTTAAGCAATTCAAAAGCGCCAGAACATTTTGTCTCCGCGGGTTTAATTGATTTGTCTAAAATTGAGGACTTTAATCACCTTGTAAAATTAGATGGGGAATGGAAATTTTATGAGAATGAATTAATTCATGACGCTCAATCCATCGAGGAATCGAAAAAAATATTCGTTACAGTACCAGGGAAATGGAATCGATATGAGACTGGAAGAAAAGAACCCAAGTCCTTTGGCTACGGCACCTTTCACTTGAGGATTCAATTAAGTGAGACCCAAATTAATCAAATGGTTGGATTAAAGATACAAAATATAGGCATGTCGAACAAAGTCATTATTAATGATCAAGTGATTTCAATGAGCGGCAAGCCAGGTATTGATCGAAACAGCTATGAGATGGGCAATGTGCCGAAGTATGTGTTCTATTATCCGGAAAAAACTGAATTAGATGTTTTGATACAAGTAACAAATTTTGACTACAGTCCTTATAGTGGCATTGTCAGCTCAATCTTGTTTGGTCCTCAAGAGGTCCTAGAGAATACCAGAATAACAGCTTATGGATATGAGTTGGTTTTTTTGGGAGCAAGTTTAGCGGTTGGTTTTGTGTTCTTTATGGTCTTCTTATTTCGTATCAAGAGAACCTATTTGCTGTATTTTTCAATGTATATTATATCCAGCGGCTTATATGTCTTAACCCATGGCGAAAAAATATGGTTTCATCTTTTTCCAACTTTTGACTATCTTATATTTGCAAAAATTCAGTATTTTTCAGCAGCTCTAGCTATTAGCTTTTTTATAGGGTATTTATACACTTCATTTCCTGAAGTTTTTAAGAACAGAATGACAAAAGCTTTATTACTCGTTTCTTTTGCCTTTTATCCTGCGGTGTTATTCCCTTTAAGTATTCAGTCGAATATTTCGAGTATTCAAATCGCATTTTACATAGCAGTCATGTTGTATTCGGTGTATGGGAGTGTTAAAAGCATACTACATGAACATACCTATTCTGTCTATTTTGTCGGGATTATTCTTTCGACAGCATTCATGGGCAGAGAAGGCATCTATTTGGTTCTGGGAAAAGGAAAAGTCGGGCTGTGGATGCTTCTTGCTCAATTTACTTGGATCTTAATCCACGCGTCTTTAATTGCGGGGAGGTTGAGCAAGACCTTTGATCTGGTGGAGGAACAATCCAAGGAACTCATACGAATGGATCAATTGAAAGACGAATTTTTAGCGAAGTTGTCCTACGCATTAAGAGCACCACTGATGGGTATTTCCAATGTGACAAAACTTTATATAGAGCAAGAGGAAGACACACTATCCTATTCCCGAGGTGTAAAACTCTCTCAAATCCAAGACTTTTCAAGAAGATTAACGCGGCTTGTCAACGATATGACGGATATCTCCAAAATAAAAGAAGGCAAACTCACTTTGGAGTTGAGCGTCATCCAAATGAATAGATTTTTACGTAAAGTAGCAACATCCATGGCAGTTGCTTATAAAGATGACGGTGCAAGAATCGTCTTTGATATTGAGGACAGCATCCCCATGATAAGAGCGGATCAAGATCGCATGAAGCAGATTATTTTTTGTCTAATGGATCATGCTGTGCTCAACAGTAAAAATAATCCTATCACATTAAGTGGACGCGGAAACACTGAGAGCGTTGAAATATCTGTAAGATATCCAGAGGAAAGTTCTCAAAGCAATAAGCATAACGAGCTGTTTGAGCCATTTTCTCAACAGAATGACTTGGGTATGGAGTCGGGGCTGGGGTTATCTATTGCCAAGCAACTTACAGAACTGATGGGCGGAATAATTGAAGTTAAGCACATTGAAAGTGGAGAAATCAGCATCACTGTCATTTTCCCTGCTTATAAAAGTAGGGTAGAAGTGGATGAAATAGCGGTTACTGAGATACAGTCATCCCAGGGAGAGACTTTTAACGATATTGAGGAACAGACACTCGCTACACCATATAGCATTAAAACAGCGGGCCAAAGTACGGTGATCGTAGCCGATGAAAGTCCTACAAACCTTAAGTTGATTGTTGACATGTTAGTGCATCACAATTATTCGGTGATTGCCGTCGATAATGGGCACGATGTCATGAAGCAACTACAGCTTAATCCCAGCACGGATTTGGTCGTTATTGATTATTGGATGCAAGATCCTTCGGGGTTAGAAATTTGTCGCAAATTAAGAGAAGTCTATAGTCGTGATGACCTACCCATACTGATGCTTACGACAACAATCGATCCAAGTGTTGTGGAAAGGGCGTTACTCTCTGGGGCAAATGATTTTCTCTATAAGCCCTATCAAGCGAATGAGTTAATTGCTAGAGTGCATTCCCTTGTTCAAGTGAAAAAAACATTGGCCCTGACGACGAGCTATGAGCTGGCGTTTCTTCACGCTCAGATTAAACCACACTTTCTCTATAATGCTTTAAACACAATTGCTGAGTACTGCGAAACTGAGCCCCATGAGGCAGGAAGACTAATCATTTCACTTTCGAAATATTTAAGGGGCACCCTTGATTTTGAGAATATCAGCAGCTTTGTGACGGTTGAAAAAGAGTTGTCACTGGTCAAAGCATATCTCAATATAGAAATGGCACGCTTTGATAAGCTTGAAGTGGCATTTGATGTGGATGACAACATCACTGTTTCTTTACCCTCATTAACCTTACAAACCCTAGTTGAAAATGCAGTGAAGCACGGAGTGACGAAAATAGTAGCAGGAGGTAAGGTCACCATATCCATTAAGCAGTTAGATGACGGTGTGATTTTTACCGTTGAGGATAATGGTGTGGGCATGGATTTAGAGAAACTGGACATATCCAATAAGACATCAGAGAAACGAAACAGTATTGGCTTATATAATATTAACACGAGACTACTCAAGATTTACGGAAAAGAGTTAATCATCGAGAGTACACCGGGATTAGGGACCAAAGCAAGTTTTGTCATACCCAATGGAGGTAGTCTATGAAGACAGTAGATAAAGTAGATCACTATAGAATAGTTGTGATGGATGATGAAAGGAAAGCCTTAGAACGCTTTAAACGCCTCATAGCAGAGGAGGAAAATCTCACACTAGTGGCAAGTTTTACAAACCCCCATGAGGCAATCCACTATATTGAAAATCACAACGTGGATGTTGTCTTTGCTGATATAGAAATGCCTGAAATCAGTGGGACAGAAGTTGCAGATCTCATCGCAGCAATCAATCCGAGTATTGACGTGGTCTTTGTAACGGCTTACAGTCAATATGCACTACAAGCTTTTCAAGTCCATGCGGTAGGGTATTTACTGAAACCCATAGAGGTTGAAGACATCAGAAAGCAGATGAACCAGATTATTAAAAGAAGAGAAATGCGAAGGATTGGTCCTAAAAATGAAAAATGTATTATTCAATGTCTGGGACAGTTTCTTTGTTATCGCAACGACCAAGAATTTGTCAAGTGGCGAACAGCTAAAGCGGAAGAACTTTTAGGATTTTTGCTCCATTATCGGGGGAAGCCAGTATCAAAAGAAAAAATTATAGATACACTCTGGCCAGATATGGAACCTAAAAAAGCCTCACAAAACCTACATTCAAATCTTCATTTTGTTCGTGAAGTGATGAAAAGTATTGGATTAGAAAACGTTATAGAAAGAAATAGAGAGAATTATCGGTTGAATACGGATTATATCGATTGTGACATGCTTCACTTTATGGCGCTAATTGAGGAAATCTCAAGGGTGGATCATCATGTAGACATTAATACACTGGAGAAGGCGGATACATTTTATCGTGGCACATATTTTGAAGATAAAACCTATAAGTGGGCAGAGAGTCTAAGTCATTGGCTTCAAAACCAATTTGTTAGCATGAAGTTAAAGCAAGGGGCTTTCTATAAAAAAAGCGGTGTGAATGCCAAGGCGATCAGCGCTTATAAGACGATCATTCATCTGAGTCCAATCGAAGAGGACGCCTATATAGAACTTGCGGAAATATATTTGGAGCAAGGAGATAGGGCATCGGCTTTACAATGTTATAAGAACTGTGTAAAGGTTCTAGAAGAAGAGCTAGATGTAAAACCATCTGCGCGATTTAAAGCTTTAATGTCAAAAGTAAAGTGAATAGAGGATATAGCTGAGGAAGTGCTTTAAGAGCGCTTCTTTTTTTGATGCTTCGCTTCGTGTTTAGAAATGGTTTAGAAGTGATTTAGAAATGGTTTAGAGCACTGTGGTTAAATAATTGCATAGATTCTAGAGGTTGGTGATGTAAAGATAGGAATGGTATTGGTCAAGATGTCATAGAACAAGCTTTTAGAAAAATATGGGATTCAAGAGAGGTGGAGAAAAATGTCTAAAAAGATTAAGAAAATAATTTCAGTGATGCTGGTTTTGTTATTGGTGTTTGGGATGGTTCCAGGTTCAATGACGGGTAGTGGGGTTGTTTATGCGTCAGCTCCAGAAACTATAACCGTTACAGGTGCTGGCTGGGGAGCAGCTAATGGAACTTATACCATTGAAGGTACGTATGGAGGTAAGCCAATATATAGAAATGATACTATTGAGATAAGATGGGATTCAACAATGGGTGACGTTTGGGCTATTAAGTTCACTAGCGGTTTAGTTTTATATTTTGCTCAAGAGGATGTTGCCAGTCCAGATTTGGTTGTAGCGTGGAGTACCCATGATCCTTTTTTTGCACCTGTACCTACAACTGGACCTGCTACTTCGTCAGATGCGACGGTGTCAGTTATCAATCCAATGACTTATATTGTAAATAACGACACAAATACAATTTCTAATAATATTACACAGATTACTACAAATGTTCCAGTCAGTTCGTTCCTCTCCTATTTGCAGAAACATCCTGCAGCAGACTGGAAGGTGGTTACAACAGGGACAACGATCACAAATGCTGCAACGTTCGACAGTGCAACCGGAAAAGCTGTTGACACTTATTTGGCAGTTGGTGATAAGCTAGCAGTTAAAGCAGAAGACGGTACGGTGAAGGTGTACGACATAACAGTGATTGAAGAAGGTGCTTCTTCTGATACAGATCTCGTAAGCGATAGCAGCAGTGTTACAATCGACATAAATGCTGGTACAATTACTGTATTGCGGTTACATGAAGATTATGAGATGCAAGATTTATACTTTGGAATTGAATGGCCTGAAGATTCGAGTTTTAAGTTCACTGCAGCGGGTATTGCTGATGATGCTGTTTTCTCTGGGATTGTTGGGAAAGATTGGCAAGATCAGATTGTAACAGGTGATAAGGTATTCGTGCAAGCGCAAAACGGTACAGTGAAGGTATACACAATCACTTTAGCGTTCACACGTATTGCATCTAAAGAAGATGCAAATGATGACTATTTTTATAATGTTAATATACGCAATGGAACGATTACTGAGGATGCCTCAGAGATTACTACTGCTGTGACAGTATCTGCATTCTTAGATAACCTAATAAAGCATGCTAATACAGTGTGGAAGGTTGTTGCAACTGGTACAACGATCACAGACGCTGCTACGTTTGACGGTGCATCAGAAAAAGCTAGTGGAGCTACTTTAGCAGTTGGCGATTTGTTAGCTGTTAAAGATGCAGCTGGTGCGGTGAAGGTGTATGCGATTACGGTAACGGATGCTAGCTCCAGCAATACACCTGAACAATACTTTATCTTCGATCCTGACACTGGAACGATTACAGGTTACAGTAGTGAGGGTCCTAAGGATGTAGTAATACCAAGCACCATAGACGGTGTGGCTGTTGTGAGTATAGGCGACTGGGCCTTCGGGATGCAGACGTTAACAACGGTGACGATTCCTGCAAGTGTGATGAGTATAGGTGTAAGTGCCTTCTTTTCTAGCTCGTTGACATCTGTAACGATTCCGGAAGGTGTGACGAGTATAGGTGACTTTGCCTTCGAAAGTAACCAGTTGACAACGGTGACGATTCCTGCAAGTGTGACGAGTATAGGTGAAGGTACCTTCAAAGATAACCCGTTGACCGAAGTAACCATTGGAAGTGGAGTTGTTATAACTCACGATGACTCAATGGGAACTCATGGCGCGTCATTCAAAAGAGATTATGAAGCAAACGGCAGTCTAGCTGGGACGTACACCTATGACTCTGGAACAGCTAGTTGGATTTTTTCTTCAGGAACGATGTCAAGCGATGCTGAAGTATCCATTATCGACAGCAATAACTCTTATGTAGTCGATAATTCGGAAAATACGATTGTGGCGGACCAGACACCGATTACAACTGATATGAAAGTCGGTGCTTTTCTTGCTAATTTAGAGAAGCATGCTGCCGCAAGCTGGAAGGTCGTTACAACGGCTACGACAATCACAAATGCTGAAACGTTTGACAGTGCAACAGAAAAAGCTGGTGGCGATAACTTAGCAGTAGGCGATTTGTTAGCAGTCAAAGCGGAAGACGGTACGGTGAAGGTGTATGCGATTACGGTAACGGGAGATTCGTCCGGAGAGCCACAGCCACTCCAGCCTGAAGGAACGGGTACAGAGCAGGATCCATATCTAGTTGCTACAATTGAGAATTTGATCTGGTTACAAGAGCAGAGCCAAACAAACAATTTCTCAGGAAAGCATTTTAGACAAACAGCCGATATAGATCTATCTGTTATCGCAAATTGGGGTGGAATAGGTAAAGCTGATTTGGGTGTTTCCTTTCAGGGCACTTACGATGGTTATGGGTATACAATCAATAACATGACGATTACCAGAGATGATGCTACAATTGGTTTTTTTAATGCAATTAACAACAGTACAATAAAAAGACTAGCGATTACAAACGCAAATGTGACTAGGACTCATAACACATCGAGTGAAGCCGTGAGTATTTTAGTTGGATATGCAAATGCAACAGTAGTTATTCAGGATTGCTATACAACGGGAACTGTTATAGATGAACAAGCAACTAATAACTATACAGGAAGTGCTGCAGGAATTGTAGCGGAGGTAAACGGTGCTGGTACAATAATTAGAAGCTATTCACTTGCATCAATTTCTAGAACTGCAGCAGTAGGTAGTTTCACAGGGGGGTTAAGTGGTCGGATCTCAGCAAATTCTGAAATAACGGACTCTTTCTTTGCAGGAACTATCACTGGGAGTAATTGGTTCAGAGGTTATATTGTAGGTGCTAGCATGGCCACTGTCGATAAATTCACTAATACTTTCGCAGCAGCTTCAAGCACTGATCGAATGATTGGCGTTTTGCTTACCGATTATAGTAATGTTCAACTGGACGGAAATGCGAAAGATGCATCGTTTTTCAAAGATGTTAATAATTACGGAGCGTCAACATATTCAACGGCATGGGATTTCGTGAATACATGGCAAATTGATCCTGCTGTTAACAATGGGTATCCAACTTTGCGGTCTCAAGGAACATCGGGTGAAGTACCTTCTGCTTCGTCAGATGCGACAGTATCAACCATCGGCAGCAACTATACTTATGTTGTAATCAATACACCAGCTACGATTGAAGCAGACATGACACCGATTACAACGGATATGAAAGTCGGTGCATTTCTTGCTAATTTAGAGAAGCATGCTGAAGCCGCTTGGAAGGTTGTTACAGCTGGCACGACAATCACAGATGCTGCAGAGTTTGACAGTGCGACAGAAAAAGCTAGTGGCGATAACTTAGCAGTTGGTGATTTGTTAGCTGTTAAAGCAGAAAATGGTACGGTGAAGGTGTATGCGATTACGGTAACACCGAATGATAATTCAGGAGACTTTATATTTGATATTCCTACCCAAACCATAACTGGGTACACTGGAAGCAATCCGAATGTTGTAATACCAGCAAGCATAGGCGGTGTTCAGGTAGTTGGTATAGGTGCATCTGCTTTTAGAAATATGACTTTGTCATCTATTATCATCCCTGAAGGGGTTACAAGTATAGGTGCCCATGCTTTTAGAAATAGCACATTGACTTCGGTGAGTATACCTGAAAGTATATTAAACATCGGGACATATGCTTTTGCAGACAACCTATTGACAAGTTTGACCATCCTTACAGGTGGAATAACTATGGCAGACGGTGTTTTCTTTAACAACAAACTGGATACGTTGAACTTACCAGAAACAATGACAAGCATAGCTGATGGAATGTTTACTCAAAATCTTTTGACCTCTGTAGTGATACCTGGATCGGTAACACATATAGGGCAAGCCTTTAACGCAAATGCTTTGACGAGGGTATCTATAGGAAATAATGTAACCATTGTTGCAAATGTTAACGCAATGGGCATTCATAGTATGACGTTTATAAGGGATTATACTGCTAACTCAAGTGCGGCAGGAACATACATTTATGACTCTGGATCAGATAGTTGGAGCATAGAAGTGCTAAAAACCTACGAAGAATTATTGGCGTTGATTGCGGAGTCTAAACAGAGACGTACTGAGACTGAAGAATCGGAAGATGGGGAATATGTTACTCCTGGAGCCTATTGGGCTACATCTGAGGTTTGGAATGCATTCAGTGACACGATTGATGAAATTGACAATAATAAGTGGTCGGGTAAAGCTGCTGAGGTTATTCATAATGAGTATTTATCATTAGACGCAGCTCGAACCTTATTCATGGAAGCTAGACAATATTTGATAGACAAATTTGACTTAGACATAGCTATTGAAGATGCGGAAACTAAAAAAATGGGAGTAGTCATTTCAGAAACAGGCGAAGGGATATTTGTAGGGACATACTGGGTTACGCAGGCGATGCAGGACACTTTTTCAGCTGCTATTGATTCAGCAAAAGGCGTTTACAACGATGCTGATGCTACTCAGGAAGAAGTAACAACGGCAATAGCCGCGCTCGTAGCTGCTACAAATAGCTACACACCTGTACAAGGAACAAATGTAGCTTCTTCTGATACAGATCTCGTAAGTGAGCGAGACTATATTACAGTCGATATAGATGCTGCTACAATCACTGCAGTACTTTTGTGGGACGAATTCATAAAGATGGATCTAGACCTTGCAATTGTTTATCCTGATGATTCGAGTTACAAGATTGCTGGTGCAGAGGTTGCTAATGATGCAGAATTTTCTGGGATTGTTGGAAAAACATCATTCTCAGCCGATCTTATAACGGGTGACAAGGTATTCGTACAAGCGCAAGACGGTACAGTGAAGGTATACACAATCACTTTAGCGTTGACACGTATTGCATCTAAAGACGATGAAAATGATGACTATTTTTATAATGTCAATATAGGTGCTGGAACAATTACGGATGATGCGTCAGAGATTACAACGGCTGTGACGGTATCTGAATTCTTGGCCAATTTAAGAAAGAATGAGGATGCAAACTGGAAGGTCGTAGCAATGGGAACGACCATAACAGACGCTGCAACATTCATTAGTGCAACAGGGAAAGCTGATGACGCTACTTTAGCAGTTGGTGATTTGTTAGCAGTTAAAGATGCAGACGGTAGGGTGAAGGTGTATACGATTACTGTAACACCGAATGATGATTCAGGTTACTTTACATTTAATGCAGAGACAGGAACTATCACAGGCTATTCAAATGATGGTCCGAAGGATGTAGTAATACCATCTACTATTAATGGTGTGTCTGTAACGAGCATAGGTAGTGCTGCATTCCTAATGATGAGTGTAACAAGCGTCACTATTCCAGACAGTGTAACTTCAATAGGGGCTAATGCATTCGCATTGAACTCTATAACAAGTGTCACTATTCCAGACAGTGTAACTTTAATAGATGCTAGTGCATTCTTTTCAAACTCAATAACGAGTATCACAATCGGTGCTAATGTAACTGTTTTTGATAACATTTCATTAGGATTAAACGGAGCGTCATTCAAGACTTTATATGATTCAAATAAACTAGCAGGAACATACACATACGTAGATGGTGCTTGGATAGGTCCTTCGGAAGGAGATGATTCAGATAACATGCTTTCCGACGACGCAACACTATCAGATCTCGCTATCAGCGTAGGTACGTTAAGTCCAGAATTTTCAAAACCAGAAAGAACGTTTACAGTCAGTGTTGCAAACGGAGTCACCAGCATGACTGTTACACCAACTGTTAATGACGAAGAGAATGGCACAGTAACGGTAAATGGTGTGACTGCTACCACTGGACAACCTTCAAATGCCATCACTCTGAATGTAGGTAGCAATCCTATAACTATTATAGTGACAGCAGAAGATGGCGTAACTACAGAAACCTACACCATCACAGTGACAAGAGCAGCAGGAAGTAATAATTCAGGAGAAAGTTCTAGTGGCGATGGCGATTCAGGCGGTGGAGGTGGCGATACACCAGCACCAGCACCAACACCTGCACCAACGCCAACACCAACACCAACGCCAACACCAGTGCCAGCACCAGTCGCAGCGAATCAAATAGCACAATCTGTTGAAAAAGAAACAACAACAGGCAAAGAAACAACCATCACCACCACAGACGGCAAAAACATCGCCGTAGTACAAATAACAAACGACAAAATGACAGATAAAATAACCCAACTAATAAATCAACGCCCAGTACCGCCTACGACACCAGCCGAGCAACCAGCACAGCCCGTAACACAATTGACTCGCAGTGAACAACGCACACAAAACGACCAGAACACGATCCAGATAGTAGTAGAAACACAGAACACAGACACAGTCAGTGCCCAACTCACAGGTGATATCGTTAAAAATATGGAAACGGGTGGAATCACACTATCAGTTAAAACTAACAACATAGACTACATCATCCCAGCAAAAGAAATAGCGATCGAACGAGTAGCCCAGAACTTAGGCATCGCAGCAGCTAACCTAGCATCAATCGTAGTCGAAGTCAAAATAGACAAAGCAACAACAGAAAAATCAGAGCAAATGCAACAAAGAGCTAGCGAGCGCAATGCAGAAATCGTTGTAGCGCCAATAAGCTTCCAAGTAATCGCACACACAACAACGAGCTCAGGCGAAACAAGTAGTCAGATAATATCTAACTTCTCACAATACGTAGAACGCGTCATGGAACTACCTGAAGGTATGGACCCTAGTAAAATAACAACAGGCATAATCTATGATGACAAGGGTACATTCGACCACGTGCCGACAGAAGTATTCCAAGCAGGCGGTAAATGGTTCGCTAGATTGAACTCGCTCACTAACTCAGACTACACCATAATCTACAACCCAATCACAGTTAAGTCAGTAGAAGGTCACTGGTCAAAAGACATTGTCAACGATATGGCGTCACGCATAGTCATAGCAGAGCACCAAACATTCACACCTGACACGGCCATTACCAGAGGAGAATTCGCCGACTACATCGTCAGAGCACTAGGCCTATATCGCGTAGGAAACTATGACAGACAACGCTTCACAGATGTAACGAGAAGTCACAAACAAGCCGATTCTATAACCATAGCTAACCAATACGGCATCATTAACGGCTATCCAGACGGAACATTCCGAGCAGAAGCAACCATTACTCGACAAGAAGCCATGACCATGTACGCTAGAGCAATGGACATCGTCAAGATAATCGAGCAAGAAATCAAACTAGAAGCCATCTATACCGATGTAGCAGACATAACCGGCTGGGCACACGCCTACGTCAAGAAAACAGTCAGTGCCGGCATATTTAAGGGTAGAACAGACACAACCATCAACCCATTAGAAACCTTTACCCGAGCCGAAGCAGCTACAGCGATCCGCAACATGCTAGTAAAGGCCGAGCTAATTAACGACAAGCTAGACTCCGTTGCAACCGTAACGAAATAAAGCAATACAAAAATTAGAACGAATCATTTCACTTTCAAAATATTTAAAGGGTACACTTGATTTTGAGAATATCAGTAGCTTTGTGACGATGGTATAGTTACTGGGTATCCAGATGGAACCTCAGACTGGAACAGTAGATTACAAGAGAAGAAGCCATGACCATGTACTCGAGAGCAATGAAGTTTACGAAGCTTAAATCAAGAATTTGTTGGTGGAATCCAATTTAATTAACAAGTGAACTCCGTCTTGATAGGCTAAAGCGAGTCATGGAGACGTATGGGTAAACCAAACAGCGCTCCATACTCGACAAGTTATTGAAACACCCCACAAGAACACTCTAGGATCAGTTGACGCTTAAGGTTTTTTGTATGAAATTCCAAGTCAGTATCATAGAATATTAAATATTTCACAACCCAACTGCTAGCTAATGGTATGGATGAGTAATGTCATTCAAAAACTAGGAGTCAAAGGACGCTCGCAAGCAGTCGTTGAATTAGTACGATTAGGGGAGCTAACTATATAGTATCCCCTCTTCGCACCCCACCAAAGCCTATCGCTGTTAATACTAACGGTGGTGGGTTTATTTTTTTGCGTGGGAAAAACACTTTTACCAGCAGTGGGAAAATGTAAAAATATGTAGAATATTTAGAATTGTAGGAAGTTAATGTATGGGAGATAGTGTAGGATTTATATTGTATTTTCCCGAAACGAGGCTCATCTAAAATGCTAATGAAGGAACATTATACGAACTCACTGGCGGGAAAGAATTGCTTATGTGAAATCAGCTAAAAGCCAGTTTAAATAATCTATTAGTTATCAGATAGTTATAAGAAGGAAAATGATGTTATAATAATTTCATATAGTAGTATCGTATATTGGGGGAGATTAAATGGATAGCATATACTATAAACTTACAGGTTTATATGAATTACTTAATAAAAGGGTTTCAATTGAGGATACATTGGAACATCTTCATAAAACTTTCAATGAACATATTCCATTTGATCGCCTATGTATTGCACTTTTGGATAAGGATGGAAATATCTATTCTCAAAATGTATACACCAACTATGAACCTACATTGAAAAAAGGATATTTAATCAGCTTGAATAACACTTCTCTTAATAAAGTCATAACTCAAATGAAAGAAAGGGTTATCCATAATTATGATGAATATAGTATTGGGAATTCTAACTCAGAATCGAACAAACTGATTTTAGAAGAAAATATAAAATCAAGCATAGCCTGTCCCCTAATCACAAATGACACATCCTTTGGGGCATTAATTTTCTCTAGTAAAATGAAAAATATATATAATGAAAAGCACCTTGAAATAGCAAAAACAATTTCAAATCATATGGCTATAATGATTGAGAAGAACCTACTTATGGATGATTTAATTCTTTCAGCAGTTACTGGATTTGCTAGACTGGTAGAGGCTAAAGATTGTGACACAGGGTTTCATTTAAATAGAATGCAGAATTATTCTAAAATTATTGCCACAGAGCTTCAAAAAAATTACAAGTATAAAGATGTAATAGATGTAGATTTTATTGAAGATATATTAAGATACAGCCCACTTCATGATATAGGCAAGGTTGGTATAGCAGATGGAATACTTCTTAAACCAGGTAAACTTACACCTGAAGAATTCGAGGTAATAAAGAGGCATACAATAATTGGTAGTGAAGTTTTGAAAAATGCAAGTAATCATTTATTAAGAAGGGGAAAGCATTTTTTTGATATGGGAATTGAAATTGCATTATACCATCATGAGAAATACAACGGTAAAGGATACCCTTTTGGATTAAAAGCAGAAGAAATTCCCTTATCGGCACGAATAGTAATGGTTGCGGATGTATTTGATGCACTAACATCAAGAAGAGTATATAAAGATGCCTCATCTTTTGAAGATTCGTTAAATATAATCATTGATGAAAGCGGAATTAGTTTTGATCCTGATATTGTACAAGCCTTAATAAGTTGCAAATGTAAAATAATTGAAGTTTATCAGATGTATAATGAGCAATTTGATATTGATAGGAGATAATATGCTGTAGAGGGAGAAGAGTATGGATAAACATAGAGTACTTGAATTTTTGGAACAATCAGAAGACATACCTATATTACCCAAAAACATAAGTGAGATTCTTGAAATGCTAAAGGACCCGTGTGGGTTCGAGATTGACCATTTAGTTCAGAAGGTTACTCAATCGGTTGAACTGAATGATATTATGCTGAAAAATTTAAATTCGGGTTACTTCCAACTTAATAAAAAAATAAAAACAATTAAAGAGGCAGTAGTTTATCTGGGGATGCAAACAGTACAAAATCTAATAATTTTCTATATTTCTCGACTTCTTTTCCCGAACATAACGGATAGAAGAAAACGTTCATTTGATATCTATAAATATTGGAATCATGTACTAGGAACTTCTGTTGCTGCTAGTATTCTAGCATCTCGAATAAATTGTAGTGACAAATACAAATTATTTTCATATGGATTAATTCATGATATAGGGATTCCTGTTTTAGACACATGTTTACCAGAGTTTATAGATGAAGTTTCCTTGAAAGTACATAAGGGTATGCATCAAATAGTAGCAGAAAGATCGGTACTTGGCGGTCTAACCCATTCTGATATAGGTGCTTGGTTATGTGAAAAATGGAATTTGCGTGAAGACATTATAAATATTGTTAAATTTCATCACACCCCCTTTGTACCGAAAATAAACATAAAGGAAGTTCAACTTTTACATATAGCTGACGTGATAAGCACTGAATACTATGAAAAATTATTAGGACTTAACTTAAATAGTAACGTAAGCAAATCAATAATGAAGACATTAGGTATTACAGAAGATGATTATATATATGTTGCAGAGATTCTGCCAGAAGAAGTTGACAAACTGAATAGCTACTTGTTAGTTTAAAATACTTTAATATCATCAGTATCAAACTGAAATTACATTATTAGAATTGCCAAACGGCAGTTATATTTCAAACTTGCAAGGTATGTAGTGTTGAGATAGTTAGAGAAAGATGGAACTTAAAGAAAATATGGTGATAACAACTTTCCGAATGAATGGAATGTGTTTTGTAAAATTATCAAAAAGATCTGCGGAAAAAATTTTAGTTGAATAGAATATATGAGTATCCAACACATTGATATGTACATAAACAACCAACGACAGCGGTTTAAGTTGTTATTGCAAAAACTAGTTTTTGAACAATTTTACTCTAAAATATTCAAAATTCCTCCGTAACTACCCATATTACACTCAGAGTTGAAATTAATATGTGTATATATATGTAATGAAATTCCACTAAATAGATTACAAACAAATAAATTCATCAGTTTCCTATAACACGAGTCTTTAAGATGTACAAAGGGGCTCTATTAGAAATAATTAGAAAGCTAGAAAGTAGATGAATAAATTAAATTTTAGGGCTGTCAAAATAGCAGCTCTTATTTGTCGTAATTTGACAAGTTTTGTCGAAAGGAAGGAATTGAAAGTTATTGAGTCGAATGGTGTCTGAAATGAATCGCATAGTGCAATTTAACTTAGTTTCAAATTTCTAGATTATATTTAGCACTTCTAATACTATAGTGAATTTTAAAAAAAATGAAAGGCGGTAGTCAAAATGAAGCAATCTGATTATGAATTACAAGCCATTAAACATAATAATCCAGAACAAGCAAAGCGCGATCAAATGAAAGATGGAATTTTAGCGAAATAAGGTATATCTATCATTAGGTTCAGGACTAACGAAAGCCAAGAAGAAGTAAGAATTGAAAATAAACTCCAACAATGCTTAGCAAACAAAGATAATAATACTTAGCAAATAAACCGAAAGCCTATTGCTTTTAACAATTACAGTCGATAGGTTTAAAGAAAGAGACAACTATGAATAAAATTAAAATCTTAATTATTTGTATAATCATCATATTTTCTGCAGGGTGTACTCAAAACTATCCAGTAAAAGAATTCATTTTATCAGGAGAAAGTGAGGATTGGTCTAGCGAATTAAAGGTAATTGGGTCGGAATTAGAATTAAAATTGAAATATAAGAATGGTATACAGAAGCTAGACTCAAATGAGCTGATTGAAGTCCAACTTCATTTACTCGAAAATGAGGGACACAATGGGTTGAATGCCGCTAATAATAAGCCAACATTAGTAAATAAAATGCTAGGAACAAGTTTTACATTGTCTCTTATGGAAATTAAGAATGATGAGATTACTGTTCATTTTCGTGATGATTATTTTACATCAAATGAGCCTGTTGATATAAAACTAGTTATTATCTGGAATCAAGTAGAACAAACCTTATTGTTGCAATAATGAGACAGTCTTAAGAATACAGTAGTAGAACCAATGAACTTTTGGGGTGGTTAGGTGGGATAGTTGCAAACTATGAAAAATGAAAAGAGATATAAGAGGATTGAAGATGAAATAGAGCAATAAGAGTTACGTCCATAGCATTATGGGTTAAATCATTGGCAATAGGAGTACCTATTCTATATATTGTACTCATGCCTATAATCTCATATATATGGCCACAATACTTTCTCCTGTATTGAACTTTATCGCTAGTATACCTTTATTTTTACATCTAATTCCGCACTCTATTGCTGGTATTGCAACAGGATATTTCTTAATTACGTGCATCTATAAAATTCCTAATCAAAATGAGCCCACACTGAGTATTGATGAAAAACTAGAGTCAAGTGGAGATGGGCAGGCATGTTAAAGAAACTGATGATTGTGTTATTATCACTGTTCCTTACGGGCTGCAGTATCGATGACATAGAGTATTCAACATTCACTTTTTCAGGTAAAAGTGATCACTGGAGCGTAATTATAACAAACGAACTATATAGATGAAAGGAATATTCCTTGGAGTTTAATCTTGTCCAATAATATTTAGCCAACAAAGATAATACCACTTAGCCTTCAATTTCAGCTAAGTGGTATTTTTTTATCTACAGCTATTTCTACCCATTACTAGAATCCATAGAGTAAACGTGGAATTAGACAAACATTGGACGATTGTAAATTGCGCAATTGATGCTAGAACGTACTATATAGTGAGGGAGAAAGGGGGTATATATATGATTAGACCTGTAGGCACAGGTTTTGCTGGTGGTGGTAGTTCGTTTCTTTGGATTATCATAATTGTTGCGCTTCTGTTCTGGCTGTTTGGCGGTATCGGCGGGTTCGGAGTTGGATTTTAAGTCGAAACGAACGGTATTCTTCGGGATATCGTTCGTTTCTTTTTCTACTGAGGTAATGGATATAATCCCGTAACATGGCAAACAATTACTTTAAAGGATTTAAATGATACCATTTACGGAGGGATATAATGAACACGCAATCATCAGGGAAGTTACCGGAAGCTCCAGAGCCATATTGGTGCAAAGATATGGATATACCGAATTTCTCGGTATTAGTAGAAGATCATGAGACAGACGTTGTAATCGTAGGCGGTGGAATTACAGGAATCACAACTGCCTATCTGCTTGCAAAAGAAGGAGTTAAAGTAACGTTACTCGAAGCAGACAGGCTGTTAAACGGTACAACGGGACATACTACAGCCAAGCTGACAGCGCAGCACGATTTAATCTATGATGAGTATATGAATCACTTCGGAAGGACGAAAGCAAGGCTCTACTACGAAGCTAACAAGGATGCCATTCAGTTTGTCAAAGATATAATTAATGAACAGAAAATTGACTGTGATTTCAGCGAACAAGATGCATACTTGTACGCTACAACGGATCAATATGCAGAGAATATCGAGAAGGAATGGAAAGCATATCAGCAACTACATATTCAAGGTGAGCTTGTAAAAGAAATACCTTTCGCAATCAATGTGAAAAATGCCCTGATTATGAAGGGACAAGCTCAATTTCATCCACTTAAGTATTTATCGCACTTTGTCCGACAGCTTGCAAACGACAATAATGTACGGATATTCGAAGGTACGACGGCTGAAGATATATTGAATCTAGGAAATAAGCTTCAAGTTGTATCGAGAGATGGTAAGAAAGTGACGGCTAACAAAGTATTATGCTGTTCACATTTCCCATTTTACGAGGGTACAGGGCTGTATTTTTCACGGATGTATGCAGATCGATCCTATGTCTTAGCGGTCAAGGCAAAAAAAGATTTCCCAGGCGGAATGTATTTAAGCGTTGATCAACCGTCCCGTTCATTACGCAGTACTCCATGGAATGGCGAAAACCTTGTGTTGGTTGGCGGTGAAAGCCATAAAACGGGGCAAGGGAAGAATACCTTAGAGCATTACCAGGCATTAGAAACATTTGCTGATGAAGTACTTGGAATTGAAAAAATCCTATACCGTTGGTCTGCACAAGATCTTATCACAATCGACAAATTGCCGTATATCGGTGCAATCACAGAAGACCAACCGAATATCTTGACTGCAACGGGGTATCGCAAGTGGGGAATGACAAACAGTACCGTAGCGGCTTTAATGCTACGTGATCTGGTCCTAGATAAGAATAATCCTTACCATGAACTTTACTCCCCGTCTAGATTCTATGCGGACCCGAGTTTAAAGCATTTTTTCAAAGAAAATCTCGATGTTGCTAAGCATTTTATTAAAGGAAAGCTTGAGTTTCCCAACACGGAAATTAATGATTTGAAGAATGATGAAGGTGCAGTTATTCGAATGAACGGTCAGCGCAAAGGGGTATATAAAGACAAGGAAGGACAGTTGCACATTGTAGATACCACCTGCCCACACTTAGGTTGTGAGGTAAACTGGAATCAAGGAGATCGCACGTGGGATTGCCCGTGTCATGGATCGAGGTTTGCTTATACTGGCGAGGTCATTGAAGGACCATCAGAAAAGCCACTACAAAAAGAGGACTATGGAGTATTAGATGTACTTCTTAAAGACTCAGGATATTAAAGTTAATCCGTAGAAACTTTAGACCTAAACTACTAGCTCGTCGTCAGTAGTTTAGGTTTTTTGTTTTACAAAAAAGGAACTTGTACAAACAGGTGTGTGATGCTTCTAGGAGGGGTATTGATTCTCTTGGGAGTATATATTGGGACAGCAAAAAACAAAGCCAACTGATTCTCGTCATCCTTCACGGTTGCTATGCCCCATACGGTTGCATCGGCAAATTGTTTTCTTCTACTTTGTTTACATTAGAAGTAACACTTTGGTCTGTAAAAACAGACTAAGTGCTATTTTTTGCATTTCACCCCCCTTTTTCTGCACCTTACTGGAAAGTAAATGAAATCAGTGCAATAATTTGCTAGACTGTTTACAGAAACAGGTAAATCGAGAGGAGATGCTAGATTGAAGCTTACTATCAATCAATCTTCAGAGTATAAGGATGTAGAGATTATAATACAGTGTGGGATTATCGATGAACGGCTTGATAAGCTCATTTCATTGATACGGCTATATTCTTTTTCCATTATTGGGAAGAGGGGTCAACGGACTTATAATATTCCCCTTGAAGATATCTACTATTTTGAATCCCTTGAAGATCGGACGTTTATATACATAAAGGATGACGTATTGGAGACGGATTTGAAGTTATACGAGCTAGAGAATCAGCTAGTCGATACAAGATTCCTTCGTATTAGCAAATCTAGTATTCTCAATTTAGAGAAGCTCTCCAGTGTGCGGGCATTATTAAATGGAAAATATGAAGCGCAGTTAACGAATCAAGAAAAAGTCATCATTAGTAGACACTATGTGACGGCCTTCAAAGAAAAATTCGGGGTGTAGGGGTGAAGGATATGTTTGAACTAAAAAAGAGAATCATCGAGACTTGTATTTCTTTTACGTCTGTGTTGTTAATCTACTCTTTGCTTGGAGAAATTGGGATTACTTTAAAAGTGCAGAATTACACAGTCTTCCAATTGTTTGGCATTAGTGCGGTGATTGCGATGGTGATGTTTTTTACAGATCAAATTCCGTTTAAAACGGTGTATACATGGATTGCGGTGAGTATTGCTGATATCTTTGTCGTGGTGTTTGTCCTTGGAGGTCTAATCTTTCAAATGTTTCCTTTTACACCGTTTATTCTTCTTGTCGTTAGTATGATGATAATTGTAGTGTACTTTGTTGTGTTTGGAGTTATGGTGATTAAAAACCAGGTAGATGCCCATTCAATTAACAAAAAGCTTCTGGCGATGAGGGGGGAAGGAAATGAATAATATCATTGAAGTATCGTCTTTGAAAAAATCCTACGGAGATGTGCAGGCAGTAAAAGGGATTGATTTCAGTGTCCAGCAAGGAACGTTGTTCGCTTTCTTGGGAGAGAACGGCGCGGGGAAATCAACGACGATCGATATGCTATGCACTCTTCTAAAACCTGATGGCGGGAATGTAACAATTGATGGTTTCACCCTTGGTGCAGATGATGAAAAAATACGCAACACGATAGGAATTGTGTTCCAAGATAGTCTGCTAGATCCGCTACTGACGGTACATGAGAATCTGATAGTCCGAGAAAGCTTCTATGGAAAATCAAGGGCTGAGTTAAAGCAAGCTGTAGAGAGGGCTGCTGCGATAGTGGATGCAACGGAATTTCTTCATCGAGCTTATGGGATGCTTTCTGGAGGGCAGAGAAGAAGAGCCGATATTGCAAGGGCACTGGTGCATACACCGAAAATTCTGTTTCTGGATGAGCCTACGACTGGACTTGACCCTTACAGCCGGCGAAAGGTTTGGGAGACGATTAAGAATTTACAGACGGAGACAGGTTTGACAGTATTTCTGACCACCCATTACATGGAGGAAGCAAGTCAAGCAGATTATATTACGATTATGGGGAAAGGTGAAATTCTAGCAAAAGGAACTTCCATAGATCTCAAGCAAAAGTATAGTAGTGATTTATTGAAAATTAAGCCCAAAGAGAAAGAATTGTTACGTGCCCAATTCAAGCAGAATCAAATTATGTTTCAAGACAAGGGAGAAACGTTCCATATTCCTCTTACATCCACGGTGGAGGCAATACCCCTACTTAAGTTATATGAAGATTATATTGCAAATGTTGAAGTGGTAAATGGCACGATGGATGATGTGTTTATCCATGTCACGGGCACGGAGGTGCAAGTATAATGTGGATAATGGCAATGAGGAATATTAAGATATTTTTCCGAGATCGAAGTGCTGTGTTCTTTTCCTTATTAGCTGTTTTCATCATTATAGGTTTATATGTTGTATTCTTGGGAGATACGATTACGAAGGGCTACGAGGGTGTAGATGGAGCAAGCTTTCTCATTAACAGTTGGGTGATGGCGGGCATCTTAGCTGTTACTTCCATTACGACAACAATGGGGGCCTTCGGTATCATGGTCAATGATCGCGACACAAAGATACTGAAGGATTTCTATTCCTCTCCTATGAAAAGAAGAGACATTGCCGGAGGATATATTATCAGTGCCTGTGTAGTAGGGATACTCATGAGCCTCGTTACGTTTATTATTGCTGAGGTCTATATTGTAGGTTCTGGTGGGGAGTTGATATCGCTCGTAGGCGCAATCGAGCTTATCAGCTTGATAGTTCTTGCTGTACTTGCGAGTAGCTCGATGGTGTTCTTTATTGTAACATTCTTTAAAAGTCAGAAAGCCTTTGCAACAGTCAGTACGATTATAGGAACGCTTATCGGATTTCTTACGGGAGTCTATATTCCGATTGGTGTGTTACCCGACGCGGTGCAATGGATCATTAAGATATTTCCCGTTTCCCATGCCGGTGCTTTAATGCGGCAAGTCCTATTGGAGAAACCAATGGCTATATCGTTTGCAAATGCGCCGATTGAGATTATTGATAGCTTTGAAAAGAATATGGGCGTTGTCTTTGAAATAGGTGGTACAACACTTGACGTCTCAGTTAGTATTATGGTTTTAATGGCGACAGCAGTCTTATTCTATGGGTTATCAGTTATTAAAATTTCGAGGAGCATTTAGATTATCGATAAGGGTTCGAAAAAATCTAGCATTCTTTTATATTTTGGATCAGAAGAAGCCATGTTATTGAGAAACTTGCTAGTTAGTAACTTGTCGATGTCCTCAACTGTATCGATATCAATTTCTTCAGCTAGCAAATGCACGTTTAGACCTTTTTGACGTATGACGTCTAAAGTGGTTTGTAAGACTGACTGAGTTCCCCATTGATGCTTGATAAACAGTTCAGGATGAAGCGCTTTTAGACCGATTAAATAATAACCACCATCATCATTAGGACCTAACACTACATCATGGCTGTCTAAAGCAGCAAACGCCTCTTGAAAATGATCGTGAGTGAGCAAAGGAATATCGCTACCAATCATTAACACTTTTTTGGCTTGATTAGAAGATTGTAGAATATGTTGGAAAGCAAAAGACATTCGCTCACCAAGGGTATCTCCTAATTGCTGCTGGAAAGTAAAAGCAGACGAGTTTACACGTTCATTAAAATCAGTAACTTGGCCCCCGGTATAAAACAAATAATGATGACCAGGAAATTCAGCAACATGGTCTGATATATGCTTCAAAATAAACTCGTGAACTTGGCAAGCTTGTTCTGGGGTCAATGGTGGAGTTAATCGAGTTTTGGTAGCACCTGGTTTCGGTGCACGACTCATAATGACAATGGAGTTCAATGGTGATTTATGCAACAGTTACACCTCTTTTCTTTCATTAAGAATAGAGCTTTTTTAACGTCGTGGGGGATACACCCAAAAAATAAAGAAATTTTATCCATTGCATGGTCAAAATCGTTCGCATAACGCCGTATTTTAAAAAGCGACGTGAGCTAGAAACGATTGGCTTGTCCAATAGTACCGTTTTTCCATGACGACGTAAAATTTTGCTGAATGCAACGTCTTCCATTAATACAAGCAATGGGAATTTGCCAAGCTGATGAAACACATCGTTCCTTACAAAAATTCCTTGATCTCCATAATAGCTTTGCAAGTAAGTTCCTCTGATGTTAGAACCCCAAGCAATCATTTTTAAGCCAATGGATTCAGGGAAAAAGGTAATCTTATGAGCACCACCGATAAACCCTGATTGAATAACTGTAATAATAGATTGTTTAAAATTGCTTGGCAATTGACTATCGGCATGGAGGAATAGTAGAACCTCTGAAGTTGCTTTCGAAGCACCTTGATTCATTTGCAAGGCTCTTCCAGGTTCACTTATAGTAACAATACATCCCATCTCAATTGCTATATCAACAGTTTTATCACTGCTCCCTCCATCAGCTACAATCACTTCAATCGAAGGATCAGAGGTTAGGAAAGAAAGCAAGGCTGGGAGAGATTTTTGTTCGTTTAATGTAGGGATAATGACAGATAGCTGCTTGTTATTGGCCACAGGTTGTACCACTTGTCAAACAGTTTTCACAACAGCTGTGATTGAGATTGATGGGATTCCCAATTAAATCCTGCAAATCTCCTTGGTGAAGAACATCCTTATTATCTACTAAGATTGGACAAGGAGCAATTCCTTCTGCACAAACGGTCAATCCGTAGCCACATTGCAATCCGGATACATTCGGATTCATTTCGAATGGACTCGAAGTGAAAGAGGATGAATGATTGGCAGATACAGCAAAACGCCCTTTTGAATAAGCAGATATAATTTTTAGACCAGCGATGCGAATGGAGTGTTGTTCTGATAACGTGTTCTTAAAAGCTGTCTCCAATTCTTTGTTACAACAGCTAGCACTATTGGACTTGTCCGTAAAAGCAATCCACGGGTAGATCCCGTAAGAATTTAACGTTCGAATAGCGGATGTGGTCTTGATAAAGCTACCTTGTCCACGGACAGCATCATTATTTTCTTTTAGATAACATTCAAGACTTATACGCAATTGCAGACCTTGCTTATGGAATTTTGCTAGGAAAGCTGCCTTACTGTCGTCAATCAGAGTACCATTTGTTAAAATTGTAAGTGGAGCACGTGGGATTTTGTAATACCAAGTTAAGAAAGATTCCAATTTACTCCACATAAAAGGCTCACCGCCTGTAATGTAAAGTTTTTCGATACCGATTGAAAGGGCATTTTCGACGTGGGAAATAGCTGCATCCAAAGAAAGTTCGTTTGCTTCTGAGGTAGGGGAACAACTAAACAGACAGTGGGTACATGTTAAGTTGCATTGGTATGTAACATGTAACCATAACTCTTTTAACGAATTCAATTGAGTTGTATATAATGTATTTTTAACCTGCATATAAATTCTCCTTATACAATAATGATTTTATATTATCACGTAAAAATTTAAGTGACAATTATAAAATAGCATTTTCGTAAATTGCAATATTAATGGAGTGCTAAAGCGAACGTATTAGGCTTTTGAATTAAGACTTACTCAAGAAGGAACTTGTACAAACAGGTAGAATATAATGATAGAGAAAGACTCACTCATTGGGGGAAGGATTATGAACTTAATCGGCAATATTATATGGTTAATATTCGGAGGCTTACTTGGTTTTATCCTATGGTCTATTGCAGGCTTGATTTTATGTGTAACAATCATAGGGATACCATTTGGCATGCAATGTTTTAAAATAGCTATACTTGTCCTATGGCCGTTTGGGAAGGAAGTTGAGCTTGGAAACTTCGGCGCAGGGGGATTATTACTAAACATTCTGTGGTTAATCTTGTTAGGGTGGGAGCTTGCTATCACTCACTTAATCATTGGGGCATTTCTGTGTGTTACAATCATCGGTATTCCTTTTGGAATACAGCACTTTAAATTTGCGCAGCTATCTTTACTTCCATTTGGTGCTAGAATTCGTTAAAACGTTGAAGTTTTTATAATCATTCTTATTTTCATGTCGAAAAACCACTTTTTTTGTCGAATGCATTGTATTTATATCATTTGTTGCTATATTGGTTATAGTTTACAAACGAGGTGGTTAGGGATTGTTAGGGTTAGAAAAGAAAATTAAGAAGAATCAATATGTAATGGAATTCAATAGTGAATTTAAATTAATGGATTTTTATATAGTTAAAATTCTTGGCATATTACAAAGAGAATTTGACGAATATTTAAGATTTGTAATATGTGAAATGATTTCGAATGCTATTGAACATGGCAATAAAATGAATTTTGATAAGAAGATAAAAGTTATGGTTGAAGATAATAAACTTTTCTATAGAATCGTTGTAGCTGACCAAGGAGAAGGGTTTGATTGGGCTACACTTGTAAATGAAGACATTAACCTGGAAGGACATTCAGATCGAGGTCGTGGTATTATTATGACTAAAATGATGTGTGATAATATATCTTATAATTCTATAGGAAATGAAGTAACTCTTATCGTAATGAAGAATCGTATGTGTTAAAAAGACCTAAATTGCTAATCAATTAGCAATTTGGGCTTTTTTTTGCATAATGCTAGTTTAATAAATAGCGTAACATTTCATATTGTTTTCTCGTCTAGTGTTAAGGAGGTGTAAATGCAATGAATAGATTATTTGTTGTGATTCTAATGGTTGTCAGTTTGGTCTTCGGAATCGTTGGTTGTGGAGAAAGTAATGATGGTCAACCTAAATTAATTGAAGATCCTAAAGTAATTGATAACCCTGAAGTTGTTGAAGAATCTAAGCAAGTGGGAGAGTTTGAAGTAACAATTCAAGTGAAGAAAGATAAACAGCTTGCAGTTATGGCTACAGTTACTTACGTAGGAGATAAGAATGAAATTGATATTTACCATGGAGGAAGTATATTTTTCTTCAATATATATCAGAAAGATGGAGATTTTGAATATATAGGTGCGATGAATCAACCATTAATAACAACCACACTAATAAGAAATGAGCCGCACACGGTTGCATATACTGGTCCGGAACTTGAGAGGTTAAAACCAGGGACATATGAATTCGAAGCGGTTGCCAACTTTGCTACTAATATAGAGAATATAATCGATTCTAATTTCAACGTCCCTGTTTCCACAATTGTTAAAATAGACTAATGAAACGCTTACTTTTTGCGTGAATCAAAATACTGCTCGCTTGCCTTAATCCCTTGCTGATATAAGAAGTTATAGGTTTCGTCATTGGGGGTCACATTGAAATTCACTGGTGAAATAGAACCAGTATCTATATCTATGGTTCTGCTTATATCCTGTGGGCTGTGATTGTAAGCGTTTTGCTGAATATCCATGTAAGCAGCGTTTAGGTTTTTGATGAAATCTAGTAGATTATTCGTCTTGCTATACTTGATTTGCGATTTGAAATGAGCCCCGACGGTTTGCTGGTTGGGGCTTTTCCCTGTGTCAAAAAGCTGAATCGGATAGTTGGCCATGACTCCGCCATCGACAAAAAGATTCGGGACGTCATCGTGAGTTATATTAGAATCAGTTGTACTGATAGATTCGAAGAATAGTGGGATTGACATAGAAATCCGTACGGCTAAAGCAACTTCTACATCGGGAGTCGTTTCGTAGGAGAATAGTTTGGATATTTTGTAAGAGAGATTCGTGCCCATAATGTACAGGTCTTTAAAAGGGCGTTTATCTTTGTGAATGGCAGCGTTCTTAAAATCTGCAAAGGTATATGGTGGAGCTTTCTTAGTAGAGTCAAATTGATCAGCAATGGTTTGTTGAAGCCATTGGTAGAAGTAATTGCTTGAATACCATCCATAACGATTAAGCAAGCGGTATACACAGTCAATGTTGCCCACAATCTTGTTCATTTCTCGTTTCAATGCGGGAGGCAGGTACTTTAGTTCTGGAACATCGCCTACTTCTGGGATTTTCCGATAATCTAGTGAATCGGCAATTCTTTTCATATCTTGAAATGGAAGGTTGAAGCTACTCACACAGGCAGTAATTGCCCCGGCTGAAGTGCCAGCGACATTTTTAATACTGGAATACATTCCTTTCTGGCATAAGTAATCTAACACGCCCAAATATGCAATTCCTAAAACTCCACCACCTTCAAACACAAAGTTGTTAATTTTATGATTCATGGCACACCCCAATCTAAAATGCATTCATTGAAGTTTATTCGCTTGGAGTTTGTAACATGACTTTCTTAATACTGCGTTTATACTTCTCCAATGCATAATGATAGGATTCTTCCATGAATGGCTTTAATCGTTCGAAGGTTGCGGCTGATGGATTGATTACACAAATCCAACTCATCCATGCATAAATCGGGTGAGGCATAATGGTATCAAGTCCGGTGAAATCATAGGGCATATCGACAATATTTCCGGCACTAGGGCGAGCGGGAACGTGACCGAACAAGCGAATGAACGTCTCTTTTCTTATACCAATGTTTAAGCGGTAGACATTCTCTCTTGATAGATTGGACGAACGATCATTGGCGCCGTCCTTATCTTTGAATGTCAAAAGATAGATTCCGCGTTTCAGGGCACCATCAGGGTTATAGAAGATTCCCTCCTCGCCCCAATTCATCGCTCGTTTCGTACCAGGGAAATTCTCTAAACAGTAATTCATAATTTCATTCGGTTTAACCATTTGAGATAGCTCCTCTCCTGTAATATCTAGCGAAACAATCTGGTTTTAAAAACATAGTTGATAACGAATCAAGTTTAAATAAACTAAGCCGAAAGTACTCCAATTTAATACCTCTTGTAAAAATTAAAAGAGTATCGGTACTACATAAGCAGTTCCGATACCCATAAGAAGTATGATTAGGTTTAAGGTTTAGTTGCAACCTGCCAAGTGATACCGAACTTATCGATGCATCTGCCGTACAGCGGGCTGAAAAATGTCGGTTCTAGCTCCATATCAACACTTCCACCGGCTGCTAAGCCTGCAAAAACAGTCTTCGTTTCTTCTTGATTCGCACATTCAATCGAAAATGAGATAGCATTACCTAATGTACTCGGCGCGTGTGGTAGTGTATCTGAAAAACGTATGATATGGCCGTTTTTGCGTAATTCTGCATGCATGACCAAATTCTTCATATCCTCAGGAACTGGTGGGAATTTAGGGTTAGGAGGCACATCTCCAAAACGCAAAATTTGGCTTTCACCACCTAGAATGCTCTGATAAAATTTTACTGCTTCTGCACAATTGCCGTTAAAACTAATGTAAGGGATTATCCAATTACTCATACGACGCCTCTTTTCTTATGTATAATAAATATTCACGATTGGCCTTTTAAAATATTTGCCATCATAGAGATAATATAACACTTTCGGTTATAATAGAAAAGAAAATGAGTATACGTTACATATTAAGTTTTAGGAGGTTGGAAGATGATAATTACAACAACACAAAGTGTTGAAGGAAAGAAAATCACTGCGTATAAAGGGATTGTGTTCGGTGAAGTGATTACAGGTGTGAATTTCATTAAGGACTTCGCTGCAGGGCTTACGAACTTCTTCGGAGGTAGATCAGGATCTTACGAGGGAGAATTAGTACGCGCCAGGGAAGAAGCACTTGCTGAATTACAGAAGCGGGCTCAAGCGTTAGGCTGCAACGCGGTAGTTGGTATTGACATTGATTACGAAGTGCTAGGTCAAGGGAATATGTTAATGGTAACAGCATCAGGGACTGCGGTTGTCGTAGAGTAAAGGGGTCGCTATTTTGACTATATTCAATGAAGTCATAGAGGAAGAGAATCAACTCCCCATAGTATTACTATCAAGATGCTAGAAGACAATCTAGCATCTTTTTTCATACTTACATCTGTTTAGCTTCTGCATATGTTTAGCATTTTCAACTGTTTAGCATCTACATGGAAAAAATTATACAAAAAAGTTACAATGTACATAATATAAAAGTAACTATAAGAACGTTCGACTAAAATGTTTTACAAGGAGTGAGGCAATGAGTTTAATATTTGGGTATCTTTTCATATTTTTCGCAAGGGTTCTTGACGTTTCGATGGGTACAATCCGTGTCTTAATGCTAATGCGCGGGCAGAAATATTATGCTGCAGTCATTGGTTTCTTCGAGGTAATGATTTTCGTAGTGGTGCTAGGGAAGGTTGTTAATAGCTTAGATAATCCGATTAATATGATTATGTACGGACTCGGATTTGCCACAGGCAACATTGTTGGGGGAATCATTGAAGAGAAGCTAGCAGTTGGATTCGTGAATGTCCAAATCATTTCTAAAAGTTATAGTAAAGTCCTTACAGAGGTATTGCGCGGAGCGGGATATGGTGTTACTGTTATTGAGTCGCAAGGATGGGAAGGGGAGAGAGATATCTTAAACCTTCAGATTAAACGTAAGGATTTCCCAGAAGTAGAACGACTGATTATGGGGTCGGACCCGGAAGCTTTTGTAACAATTTTCGATGTACGGAGCGGCTTTGGTGGATATTTCAAACCTTCCATGCGCAAGAGAAAATAGGTAAAAAATGACCGCAAATCGATTATAACTAGAAGATATAACATGAGAATAAACAATAAATAGCACATTTCGTATGTAGGTATAGAAGGGATATGGGAGAATGAGTACTAAGCCAATCGGAGTATTGGATTCAGGGGTTGGAGGACTAACGGTAGTTAAGGAATTGATGCGTCAGCTCCCGCGTGAAAGCATTGTATATTATGGGGATACGGCCCATTGTCCTTATGGCATTCGAGATTTGGCGCAGGTTCGGGAATTTACGTTTCGTATTATCGAGTACTTAATCGAACAGGATGTCAAGATGATTGTAATCGCATGCAATACAGCAACGGCAGCGAGTATGAGTGAAGCTCGTCAGCGCTTTAATATCCCGATTATTGGTGTCATTCAGCCGGGTGTTCGTGCTGCAATCTCGGCGACGCGTAACAATCGCATTGGCGTCATCGGCACAGAAGGTACGATTAACAGTAATATCTATCAGAATATGTTGTTGAAAATCAACCCGAGTATGTTCGTGGCAAGTCAAGCGTGTCAGCCGTTCGTATCCTTAGTAGAGCAAAATCTAGTATATACCAAGGATGCTCGAAGACTGATAGCAGAATATATGGAGCCAATTAAGGTGCAACATGTCGATACGTTGATTCTAGGCTGTACTCACTATCCATTGATGGCGAATGCGATTAGCATGGTCATGGGGCCGGAGGTAGAGCTAATCAGCTCGGCAGAGGAAACGGCACGAGAAACAATCGCAGTATTATATCAGCATCATTTATTAAACTGGTCGGACGATCCAGCTACCCATATACCGACACATAAGTTCTATGTCAGTGGGCATACAAGGCCGTTCTCAGAAATGGGATCGCGTTGGCTGAACCGTACGATTTTAGCAGAACAAGTGACTTTAGGAGTTCGATAATATTATGAAGATTGGTTTAACAACCACAGTTCCAGTGGAAATTATATTAGCCAGCGGGAATATAGCTGTTGATGTCAATAATTTATTCGTGACAGCAGATAACCCGATGAAGTGTATTGAACATGCAGAAAAAACCGGCTATCCACGCACTTCCTGTAGCTGGATTAAGGGTTTATATGGAGCGATTCTTGAGCACCAGATTCAAAAGGTTATTGGAGTCATGGTCGGAGATTGCAGTTATACACATTCATTGATGGAGACATTAAAGACCCATGGAGTGGAAGCTATTCCTTTCGCCTATCCCTATGATCGTGATCAACAGGCGCTACGTCACGAAATGGACAAGCTTATGGGTGCTCTGGGGACGAACTGGGATGTAGTGATGAAAGTGAAAGAAGAACTCGACCGGCTGAGAAGGAAGGTTGTGGAGCTTGACCGACTGACATGGGAAGAAGGGAAAGTCACTGGCTTTGAGAATCATCTCTGGCAGGTATGCTGTAGCGATTTCCTATCAGACCCACAAGCGTTTGAAAAGCAACTGGATGAGTTATTAGAAGAGGTAAGGTCAAGGGTGCCCTTCAAGCAGGCGCTACGCATTGGCTATATTGGCGTGCCGCCAATCTTATCGGACTTATATGAATATCTTGAGGCAAACGGTGCATTCGTAGTGTTTAATGAAGTGCAACGGCAATTTGTCATGCCTTATTTCGTGGAAGACTTAGTGGAGCAGTATTCGCAATACACATACCCTTATGATGTGCATTTCCGCCTACAAGATATTAAGAAAGAGATTGAAAGGCGGAACCTAGATGGAATTGTGCATTACACGCAATCGTTCTGTCACCGTCAAATTGATGACATCGTATTTAAGAAATATATCGATCTTCCGATTTTGACCCTTGAGGCAGACCGTCCTGGTGCTGTAGATGCAAGGACGAAGATTCGCATTGATTCCTTTGTTGATATGCTAAAGCAAAAGAAAAAGCAAAGCAACGAGGTAATGGCGAATAGCTTTGGTCAAGGTGAGAATCTCACTAGAAATCTCACTAGAAATATCAGTAGAAGTCTCAACCACACCGGGAATCCAACGATTAGCACAATGACCACAACGCAAAAGCGCTTTTGTGGTATTGATTTGGGGAGTCGCAGTGTAAAGGTAGTGATTCTTTCCGAGCAGGGTGTAGAGGATGTCACTATGTACAATACAATAGATTTTTATCGTCAATTCGGCCGTAAGGTCAATGACGAGTTTAAAGTTGACTTCACGAAATTACAGCTACAAAATGTCGAAGGTATTACATCGACGGGATATGGAAGAAATACATTAAAACTAGCTGGTGCTAGTCAAATCGCAGAGCTTGAGGCACACCTTTTAGGGGCGATTTATCAGGTGGGATTGAAGGATTTCACATTGCTAGATTTAGGTGGACAGGATAGTAAGGTGATTCAGGTGCGAGATCATAAGATGGTTGATTTTATCACCAACGATAAATGTGCTGCAAGTTCAGGAAGATTTCTGGAAAATATGGCTACGGTACTTGGAATTCCTTTAGAAGATCTAGCGGAGCATTATGAGCATCCCGTCGAATTGAATGCCACTTGTGCGGTGTTCGGGGAGTCAGAGTTAATTGGGAAAATCTCCGAAGGCTATTCGAAAGAGGAATTAGCAGCAGGAATTAATGATACGATTGTCAAACGAGTCGAACCGCTATTATTAAAGCTACACAGTGATACGATTATTTTCACAGGTGGTGTGGCGAAGAATCAAGGAATCTACCAATTGTTAAAACAGCGCATGAACGCAGAGATTATTATTCCAGAATACCCTGAATTTAATGGAGCAATTGGCGCTGCATATAAGCAGTTTCATGATTAATAGGGCTAGTTTTTAAAATGAACAAGGTTTGCAAAAACTTTTAAAAGAATTTGTCTCACTTATTTTCAAAAATAAGAATAAAATCCATAAAGGCTCGTATACATGTTATGAGAACTGATGTGGAGGAGGCAAATAATATGAGAAATAGAAAATTGTGGTTATTATTGATGGCTACTGTCTTGACCTTTTCTTTAGTAGGGTGTGGTCTCTTTGGTCCAGAAAAGGAAGCAGGGAACTCAATTGATCCGCCACCGGATTTATCTATGATTCCAATTTTAGAACAAGGCGATTTAGTTACCAATGAAGGTGGTACATTTACTGTATCGGATATCATAGAATTAAGTGTTTACTTCGTCGACGGAAATGAAATGGTAGTGCCAATGGCAATCCAAATTCCTAAGGCGGAAGGAATTGCAAAAGAGACACTAAAGTATATGACTAAGGGCGGACCTGCATTAACTCAAATTGCAGGAACGAATCTAGTACCAGTGTTACCAGCGGGTACGCAAGTGTTAGGAATGGCAATTAACGAAGGTGTAGCAAGAGTAAATTTCAGCAAAGAATTCTTGAATTATGATACAAAAGCAGAAGAACGTAAAATGATAGAGGCAGTTGTTTGGACACTGACTGAGTTCCCGACAATTGATAGCGTACAATTTATGGTTGAGGGACAATTCCTAGAGGCAATGCCAGTTGGTGGAACGCCATTAACTGAGCCTGTGACTCGCTCGATGGGGATTAATGTTGAAGTATCAGGGCAGGCGAATATCAGTAGCCCAGCCCTGACTTCTCAGGTTACACTATATTTCCAAGCGGTAGATAGCATTGGTGAAATGTACTTCGTGCCTGTTACACGTGTTATTCCAAGAAATAGTAACCCATTAGAAGCAGTCGTACAAGAGACGTTAAAAGGTCCAATTCACGACTTCTTATTCTCAGCAACTGTTCCTACAACAAAGATTAACAAGTTAGATAAAAAGGGCACAACGTTACACATCGACTTCGATGATAAGTTAACTACATATGGTCCAGGGTCGCAAGGTGAGTTAAGTGTCATGCAATCACTGCTTCTTGGTTTAACAGAGGGGAAGGACATTGAGCAAGTGAAGATTACAATCAATGGCCAGGTACCTGTGTTAGCAGATAGCCCAGAAGCACAGCCGACTATGACGAGACCACAATTGATTAACAAAGTAGGTCTTTAGAATATACTCAAACTTTATAAGAAAACTATAATTAGTATTTACTATAAGTATATGGCTATTAGCATTCCCAAGGGGATGCTTTTCTTGCTTTATTAGGTAAACGCATGCTCTTCGCGAAAGCATGGCGAAAGACAGTTTACTTATTCCGTTATACAAACATTAAATATTTTATGGAATATTATTGATATTTGGGGTAGAGTAAATAGGGAGCAAACTTAGGAGGGCGAACATGGAAAAGGAACGTAACGATGGAAGAGATATATGTGAAATACGGCCTGTAAAAATTACGCGAAATTATATCAAACATGCGGAAGGTTCCGTGTTAATAGAAATTGGAGATACGAAGGTCATATGTACAGCAACGGTGGAAGAGAAAGTTCCTCCTTTCCTACGTGGACAAGGAAAAGGATGGATTTCTGCGGAGTACTCGATGCTGCCAAGGGCGACACAAGTGCGCACAATTCGTGAAGCAGCTAAAGGGAAGCTTGGCGGAAGAACAATGGAAATCCAACGTTTAATTGGTCGTGCCCTACGTTCTGTAGTTGTGCTTGAGCAACTAGGAGAGCGGACGATTTGGATTGATTGTGATGTCATTCAAGCAGATGGCGGAACACGTACAGCGTCGATTACTGGCGCGTATGTTGCATTGATTGATGCACTATATAGCATCTATAAGAAAGGGTTGCTATCTTTTATTCCTGTGACGGACTTCCTATCGGCTACAAGTGTAGGAATCATTAATAACGTTCCTGTGTTAGACTTATGCTATATAGAAGATTCTGCGGCACAAGTCGATATGAATGTGGTAATGACAGGACAAGGTAAATACGTAGAAGTACAAGGGACTGGCGAAGAACATCCTTTTTCAGCGAGTGAGTTAGCGGTCTTATTAGATTCTGCGCAAAAGGGTTGTAAAATCCTTAATGATATTCAACGTGCAGCACTTGATCCAGAAGCAGTGGAGCTTATCGATAAAGTAGTGAGCGGAGAGATTAACTTTGCACCAAAAGCCACAGAATCTTAAAGAAAGCTTAGTTCGGAGCTTGGCAGTACAAAAATCCCGCTTGTAAGAGTGGTGAGACTACATAACTATATTCAATTAGGGAGAACTAGATATGAAGGTTGTCTTAGCAACGAAAAACAAAGGCAAAGTAAAAGAATTCAATCATTATCTTGGACACTTAGGATGGACTGTTGTCAGCATGGATGAATATCCAGAAATCCCTGAAATTATCGAAGATGGTTTGACGTTTGAAGCGAACGCAGTGAAAAAGGCAGTGACGGTCATGCAAGCGACTGGACTCCCTACTTTAGCAGATGATTCGGGGATTACTGTTGACGTGTTAGATGGAAGGCCGGGGGTTTACTCTGCTAGATTCGCTGGTCATAACGCGCAAGATGAAGAGAATAACCAGACGTTATTACGGGAGCTAAGTGATGTCCCTGATGAGCAACGGACAGCTAGTTTTGTATGCTGTATTGCTTACATCGCGCCTGATATGGACGAGGCACTTACGTTTCAAGGAGAATGTAAGGGTGTAGTGCTGAAAGCTCCGCAAGGGGGTCAAGGCTTTGGATATGATCCGTTATTCTTCGTACCAACGGAAGGGAAAACGATGGCGGAACTAGGTGTAGAACGCAAGAATGAAATAAGTCATCGAGCAATGGCATTATTAGAAATGAAAAATTTCTTTCAAAAACATTGACAAGTAATGTCGTGCGTGATACAATGAATCTTGTCGCTGTTACGGGGTATAGCTCAGTTTGGTAGAGTGCTTGGCTTGGGACCAAGAGGCCGGGGGTTCAAATCCCTCTGCCCCGACCATGCAAGATTAGATATAAGTTGCGGGTGTAGTTCAATGGTAGAACACTAGCCTTCCAAGCTAGATGCGTGGGTTCGATTCCCATCACCCGCTCCATAATATGTGTCAGTAGCTCAGCTGGATAGAGCAACGGCCTTCTAAGCCGTAGGTCGGGGGTTCGAATCCCTCCTGACACGCCATCGTGGTGGTTGTGGCGAAGTGGTCAACGCACCGGATTGTGGCTCCGGCACTCGGGGGTTCAAGTCCCCTCAATCACCCCACTAAATAATGCTTACTATTTTATAATAGTAAGCATTATTTTTTTTGTTTGCAGGAAAATTTACGTAATTCATAGAACAATAGGAGTGAATATTTTAGATTGGAATATATATAGTAGAAGTTTTCACAAGTAGGCTTTCATTAAATAGCCAAAGGAGAGATGAGATGGGAGCTTGTCCTAATTGTCATCAAATTTTAACGATTAAATTGGAGAAATGTCCATTTTGTGATTATCCTTTATCTCGAGCACAAGTTGCAAATCAGCACATAAACTCCATGGAAGAGCGGCTACAATCTACGGAAGAAGATCGTCATAATATATTAGATGAAACAGCCGTAGTTGAAGCTGTCATAGATGAGACGGTCATTGAAAATGCTATGCCTACAGAGGAAATTCGCTATAAGAAAACCAAGTTATTGATAGGGACTCTGTGGTTATTAGGATTATTATGGGCTACTTATTGGATCACAATGCAAAGACAAGAAGCTCAAAAAATAGCTGTCATAGCAATAGAGCAATTGAATGTAGAAACAAGGGCTGCTTTTCGAGAAGAGCAGGAGCAAGTAATCCAGAAAATCCCTCTGAAATTCTACATGGAGGGCATTGATAGGGGAATCGTTATTGGCGAGTCGGTCGATAATCTTATTGCTATATTAGGTGAGCCAAACCGCAAAGATTTAAGTCCATACGGTTATACGTGGTGGATTTACAACCAAGATTATACCCGCTATTTTCAAGTGGGAGTGCAAAACGATAAAGTGGTTAGTGTATACAGTAATGCCGATGGATGGAGCTTTCACTCGCTCAAAATTGGATTAACGATGGATGAAATTCAAGCGATTTACCCTCTAAAGGATGCAGTATCGTTTGATCATAGGGACTCGAACTTCTACTTGAGGGTCAAAGAATCTACTGAAGGCATGAAGTATCTCGTGATTGACGGAGATTTAGCTATTGAAATATATCTCGATATTCATAATGAAAATCGATTGACGAGTATCCGTTTGAGTGATCATGCGACACTTCTAGCTACTGGCGGGTATACAATGGAATGGACGTACCTTAGAAACACTGCCCCAGAGATTAAACCACCGACACCAACGACAGAAGAACAAGAGATGGCGAATAAGGCTCAAGAGCTTCAAATTTTAGATCTTACGAATAGCATTCGCGTACGACATCAACTACAGCCATTAGTGATGAATGCAAAAGTATCGGATGTTGCTCGCGGTCACGCACGGGATATGATACAAAATAATTTTTTTGCTCATGAATCGCCAAAGAATGGGAAGTTATTGAATCGTTTTGAAAAAGCGAACATTCCTTTTTCTATGATTGCCGAGAACATAGCGGCTGGGCAGCAGGATGCGATTGAGGCGGTAGAAGCATGGATGAATAGCGAAGGTCATCGTATCAATGTACTCAATGGGGATTATGTGGAACTTGGGGTCGGAGTCATTGAAAGGCACTATGCACAGAATTTCTTGCAACCATAATTTTTCCAACTGAATACCACTATAAAAGTTTGGCTACAATGATTGCTATAATGAATTGTGAGGGAATATACACAATCATTTGAAAAAGAAATTGGTTATGTTATAATATAATGGTTATATTTGAAAACAGAATCTGATTACATATACGATGTAGGCAGTAATTTAAGGAGGATTTTATTGTAATGAGTGTAAAATGGGAGAAAGTTGATACAAACAAGGTTAAGTTAGAAATCGAAGCAAGTGCAGAAGTGGTTAACAAAGGTTTAGATTTTGCATTTAAAAAAGTAGTAGGAAAAGTAAACGTTCCAGGTTTTAGAAAGGGTAAAGTACCTCGTGGAATTTTCGAGCAAAAGTTCGGAGTAGAATCATTATACAATGATGCTCTTGATCATATTTTACCAGAAGTTTATGAAAATGCTGTAAAAGAGTCAGGGATTGTTCCTGTTGGAAAGCCAGACATCGAAATCGAAGACATGGCGAAAGACCAACCACTTCGTCTGACAATTGAAGTATTCGTAAAGCCTGAAGCTCAACTTGGCGCATACAAAGGCCAAGAGTTAAAGGAAGAAGTAAAGTTTGAAGTGACAGAAGAAGAAATCAATAAAGAGTTAGATACATACAGAGAGCGTAATGCACAGCTAGAAGTTGTTGAAGATGGCGAAGTACAAGATGGCGATCATACGAAAATTGACTTTGAAGGTTTCAAAGATGAGGTACCTTTCTCAGGTGGTAAGGGTTCTGATTACCCTCTAGAAATTGGATCTGGTAGCTTTATCCCAGGTTTTGAAGAGCAGTTAATTGGCATGAAGTTAAATGAGGAGAAAGACATTAGCGTTAATTTCCCAGAAGAGTATCATGCTGCTGAACTTGCTGGAGCACCTGTAGTATTCAAGGTGAAAATTAACGAAATTAAGCGCAAGAATGTTCCTGCACTAGATGACGAATTAGCTAAAGACGTAAGCGAATTTGAAACTCTTGCTGAATTAAAGCAAGATATTGAGAATAAGCTAAAGGTTAAGAAAGAAGCAGAAGAGAAGGACTACAAGCGTGACTTAGCAGTGAATAAGGCTGTTGAAAATGCTACGGTAGAAATTCCTGAGCCGATGATCGAGTCAGAGACGCAAATGATGGTAGAAGACTTTGAGCGCCGTTTACAATACCAAGGCATGAATTTAGAACTTTATAGCCGTTACACTGGCCAAACGAAGGAAGACTTGGAAAAGCAATTTACAGCTGATGCTGAAAAGCGCGTTCGTACACAATTAGTTCTAGATGCAATCTCTAAAGCGGAGAACGTGGAAGTATCGGAAGCTGAAATCGAAGAAGAAGTTGCTAAGATTGCTGAAATGTACAAGAAGGAAGTTGCTGAAGTAAAATCAGTACTTGAAAAGCAAGGGAACCTTGATTCATTGAAGGATGAGATTGCGATTCGCAAAACTGTGGAGTTCTTAGTAGAGAATAACACATATATTAAAGAGTAATTTCTGTTAATGGTGTAAAATACACATACAGGGATAGAATATAAAAACGCGTTAATAGGAGGGCTCAGATATGAATTTAGTTCCTATGGTCGTAGAACAGACGGGTCGTGGCGAAAGAGCTTACGATATTTATTCACGATTATTAAAAGATCGTATAATATTTCTAGGAAGTGCTATCGATGATAACGTGGCGAACTCCATTGTTGCACAGTTATTATTCCTTGCAGCCGAGGACCCAGATAAAGACATTAGTCTATATATCAACAGTCCAGGTGGTTCGGTTTCAGCAGGCCTAGCGATCTATGACACAATGCAGTATATTAAACCACATGTGTCTACTATATGCATTGGCATAGCTGCTAGTATGGGAGCATTTCTATTGGCAGCCGGTCAAAAAGGTAAGCGTTTCGCGTTACCAAATAGCGAAATCCTAATTCACCAACCACTTGGTGGAGTGAAGGGTCAAGCATCTGATATTAAGATCCACGCAGAGCATATTCTTAAGACTAGAGATCGTCTAAACAAAATATTAGCGGAAAGAACAGGTCAAACCCTTGAGAAAATCGAGAAGGACACTGATCGCGATAATATTATGGATGCGGTTGAAGGAAAAGAGTACGGTTTAGTGGACGAGGTGATTTTCCCTAAAGAAGCAAAGTAAAGGAGTGAATTCTCGATGTTAAAATTTAATGACGAAAAGGGACAGTTAAAGTGTTCTTTTTGTGGCAAAACCCAAGAACAAGTCCGCAAATTAGTTGCAGGCCCTGGGGTTTATATATGTGATGAATGCATCGAGTTATGCACTGAAATAGTAGAAGAGGAGCTAGGTAGTGAAGAGGAATTTCAACTAAAAGAAGTTCCGAAGCCTACGGAAATCCGCGATGTTTTAGATCAATATGTCATTGGTCAAGAAAATGCAAAGAAAACTTTGGCAGTTGCTGTCTATAACCACTACAAGAGAATCAACTCAGTGCAAAAAAATGATGATGTGGAACTACAAAAGAGTAACATCTTATTGGTAGGTCCTACGGGAAGCGGGAAAACATTATTAGCGCAAACAATGGCTAAGATTCTCGACGTACCGTTCGCAATCGCAGACGCTACTAGTTTAACGGAAGCGGGTTACGTTGGGGAAGACGTGGAGAACATTCTTCTGAAACTAATCCAAGCGGCAGACTATGATGTAGAGAAAGCAGAACGCGGCATTATATATATCGATGAGATTGATAAGATTGCTCGTAAGTCTGAGAATCCTTCGATTACTCGTGATGTATCTGGTGAGGGTGTACAACAAGCAATTCTGAAAATCCTTGAAGGTACAACTGCTAGTGTTCCACCACAAGGTGGGCGCAAGCATCCACATCAGGAATTCATCCAAATCGACACAACGAATATCCTGTTTATATGTGGCGGAGCGTTTGATGGCTTAGAGTCCATTATTAAGCGCCGTATGGGTAAAAAGGCAATTGGTTTTGGTGCAGAAGTGAAGACCGTTGTAGAGGACAAGAAGGAGAACATGCTTAAGAATGTTTTACCTGAGGATCTATTGAAATTCGGTTTAATTCCGGAATTCATTGGACGATTACCAGTCATCTCAACTCTTGAAAACCTTGATGAAGATGCATTGATTCGTATTTTAACAGAGCCTAAGAATGCCCTTGTGAAGCAATATAAGAGACTACTTGAATTAGACGGAGTAGAATTGGAATTCGCGCAGGATGCATTGGTGGAGGTAGCGAAGCAGGCAATCCAACGTAAGACGGGTGCCCGTGGTTTACGCTCTATCTTAGAAGGTATTATGCTTGATGTGATGTACGAAGTTCCTTCTCGTGAAGATGTTGGGAAGTGCTTAATCAACAAGGATGTAGTTACAGGCGGGCAAAAGCCTGAACTGGTTGCACCAACAACTAAGAAGAAAAAGAAAAAGGAAGAGACTGCGTAAGCAAATCTCTCCTACATGATAAGAGAAAGCACTGTATTCGTACAGTGCTTTTTTTATTTGCACAGAATTTAGATATTTAATCTGAAATGCATATGCTACATATGTCGTTACATAAAAAATGAAGTCGCAATATACAATATACATGACGTTCTGATTATCTACACATAAGGGGGATTAAAATGTCTAAAATGGAAAATATGCTAAAAGATGCATTGCAAATGGAGCAGGAACATATCACTCGTTATCATACATTTGCACAAAACGCAGATGATGCTGGTGACACGGGGCTGGCAAGATTTTTTCAAAACTTAGCGACAGCTAGGGAAAAGCATATGACAGAAATCCGCAAACAGTTAGAAATTTATAGTTAGCACAGTCAATAATAATGGAGAGAGCTATGTCAATGACGCATAACTTTCTCTTTTTTTTATCTAAAAACTTCTATACATGAGACCTAATGATACATTGGAAAAAGAATGCAATGAAAATAGAATTTATTGTTTATCTATGAAGGATTAGGAAATAATACATATAGGATTTACCAATTCGGTAAACGATGACAAAAGCATCTAGGAGGATTTATGAATATGACACTGATTTCAATTATTGGTTTTGTCCAGGCGTTTTTTGCAATCGTCATTGGATTGTACTTTTGGAACTTGTTGAGGTCACAACGATCCAATCGAAGTGCCGTTGAGAGAGAATCGAAGAAAGAATTAGAGAAATTACAAAACTTACGATCCATTTCTTTATCTGAACCATTATCTGAAAAAACAAGACCAACAAAATTCTCGGAAATTATTGGACAAACGGATGGTCTACGCTCCCTTCGCGCTGCGTTATGCGGACCAAATCCTCAGCACGTCATTATCTATGGTCCACCAGGGGTAGGGAAAACTGCTGCTGCCAGACTTGTACTTGAAGAAGCAAAAATGAACGCAGAATCTCCGTTCTTAGAAACTGCAAAATTTACTGAAGTGGATGCCACTACTGCGCGCTTCGATGAAAGAGGAATCGCTGATCCATTGATTGGTTCTGTCCACGACCCGATTTATCAAGGGGCAGGAGCGATGGGTATGGCGGGTATCCCGCAGCCAAAGTATGGTGCCGTTACTAAGGCCCATGGAGGCGTACTATTTATTGATGAAATTGGAGAATTACATCCAATCCAAATGAATAAGTTATTGAAGGTACTTGAAGATCGTAAGGTATTTCTTGAAAGTGCTTATTATAGTTCGGAGAATACGAATATCCCGAGTCACGTTCATGATATTTTCCAAAATGGCTTGCCAGCGGATTTCCGTATGGTGGGTGCAACTACAAGAACTGCGGATGAGATTCCCCCGGCGATTCGTTCACGTTGCTTGGAAATTTTCTTCCGTTCATTATTGCCGCATGAAATTGCACTGATAGCGAGAAATGCAGTAGACAAAATAGAATTTACGATTGATGAAAAAGGAATCGAAGTCGTATCTCAATATGCTACCAATGGTCGTGAAGCTGTAAACATTATTCAAATTTCGGCTGGACTTGCGATTGCAGATGCGCGTAAGCATATTAAAGCTGCAGATGTCGAGTGGGTCGTGCATAACAGCCAGATTTCACCACGACAAGAAAAGCGCATTCAGAACAAGCCACAGGTTGGGTATGTCAACGGACTAGCCGTGTATGGTCCTAATATGGGTACGATTCTTGAGGTAGAAGTATCTGCAATTCCTGTAATTAGTGGTCGCAAAGGTGAAATTACAGTTACGGGTTTAATTGAAGAGGAATCGATTGGTGGCGGAAAGCGCACGGTGACTCGTAAGAGTATGGCGAAAGGATCCGTTGAAAACGTAATGACGGTGCTTCGCAAATACCTTCACGTGGATGCGAGTCAATTTGATATCCATGTCAATTTTCCTGGGGGAATTCCAATCGATGGACCTTCTGCTGGTGTAACAATCGCTACGGGTATTTATTCAGCTATTAAAAATCTTCCGATTGCAAATACTATTGCAATGACTGGAGAAATCAGCATTCATGGCAAAGTTATGCCTGTTGGTGGCGTAATTTCTAAAGTGGAAGCGGCTAAACTTGCTGGTGTGAAAAAGGTATTTATACCGAAAGAGAACTGGCAAGAAATTTTTGCAGATGTTAAGGGCATCGAAGTAATTCCTGTAGAACGTTTAGTGGATGTATTAGATCAAGTTTTCGAACAGACCCAGGACGAGCCGATTGGAATCCCAGTTCCTACAGGAGAAATATTAACTGCATCAACAATCTAATAAGTGTAATTCCATCGGAAGTTAGTTTTCTTTAAAATCGCTTTAATATTAGACAAAGCATATTTTTTCAGTTAAAATGTTAAACAGACCTTGAAACAATTTTTACTAGTTCTATAGCATAAGGTTTGGAAAGAGGGGAGAATTATGGCATTAGAGAATAAAAATAAAACCCTACCGGTTATGCCACTTCGCGGCCTCATCGTCTACCCAAGTATGGTGTTACATCTCGACGTAGGTCGTGAAAAATCAATTCGAGCGTTAGAAAAAGCAATGGTTGAGGACAGTCTGATTCTACTTGTTTCTCAAAAAGATGTTCAGATAGATGAACCTGAAATAGAAGAAATTTTCCATATGGGAACGATTGCGAAAGTTCGCCAAATGCTAAAGCTTCCTAATGATACGATTCGCGTACTAGTGGAAGGATTAGACCGCGCGCGTATTGTGGAATTCGTGGATAATGATGAATATTTTGAAGCTAATTATGAAGTAATGGAAGATAGTAATGACGATAAGTTAGAGACAGAAGCGTTAATGCGCTTAGTACTTGCTCAATTCGAGCAATACATAAAAATGTCAAAGAAGATTAGTCAAGAGACCCTATCGACCATTAGTGACATCGAAGAACCAGGAAGATTAGCGGATTTAATTGGTTCTCATTTGAGTTTGAAATTAAAGGACAAACAAGAGCTTTTAGAGACTCCAGATGTAGTACAACGCTTAGAGAAAATTCATGAAATCCTGAATAATGAGCGTGAAGTTCTTGAACTTGAAAAGAAAATCAGTCAACGCGTCAAGAAACAAATGGAGAAAACGCAAAAAGAGTATTATTTGCGTGAACAAATGAAAGCGATTCAGAAAGAGCTTGGGGAAAAGGAAAGCCGTGTTCAAGAAGGTATGGAACTGCGTGAGAAATTAGCAGCGAAAAATCTTCCTGAAAACATTAAAGAAAAGGTTATTAAGGAAATTGAACGTTTAGAAAAAATGCCACAAAGTTCAGCAGAAGGTACAGTTGCGCGTAATTACGTGGAATGGCTATTAGATGTACCTTGGTCAGAAGAAACAGAAGGTACTATTGAAATCAAAGAATGTGAGAAAATCCTGAACGAAGACCACTATGGACTCGATAAAGTCAAGGAGAGAATCCTTGAGTATCTTGCTGTCCAACAGATGGTGGGTAAGCTGAAAGGGCCGATTATATGCTTTGTAGGACCGCCAGGGGTAGGTAAGACTTCCTTTGCGAAGTCCATTGCACGTTCTATTAACCGCAAGTTCGTACGTATATCCTTAGGTGGAGTACGTGATGAAGCAGAAATTCGCGGTCATCGTAGAACGTATATAGGCTCTATGCCAGGACGTATCATGCAAGGCATGAAAACTGCTGGCACTATCAATCCAGTGTTCTTACTCGATGAAATCGATAAAATGAGCATGGATTTCCGTGGCGACCCATCTGCTGCATTGTTAGAAGTACTAGATCCAGAGCAAAATAACACGTTTAGTGACCATTATATTGAAATACCATACGACTTATCGAAGGTTATGTTTATCACCACTGCGAACAGCATTAGTGGAATTCCTAGACCATTATTAGACCGTATGGAGTTAGTGCAAATTCCTGGTTATACGGAACTTGAGAAGAAGAAAATTGCTGAGGGGTATTTACTTCCTAAACAATTGAGAGAGCACGGTTTAACCAAAGACCAAGTGCGCATTAACGAAGAAGTTGTGGAGAAGGTCATTCGTGAGTATACTCGCGAAGCAGGTGTACGTAACTTAGAAAGACAATTAGCAAACCTGTGTAGAAAAGCTGCAAAAATTCTTGTTTCTCGCGAGAAGAAGAGAGTGCAGTATACCGCTGCCAACTTAAGTAAGTATCTTGGTGCATCACGATTCCGTTTTGGTCTTGCTGAGAAGGAAGACCAGGTTGGTGTAGCAACAGGACTAGCATGGACGGAGATGGGTGGAGATATTCTATCTATCGAAGTCGCTATTACGAAGGGCAAAGGCAAGCTAACATTAACGGGTAAGCTTGGTTCTGTCATGCAAGAATCAGCCCAGGCAGCCTTCAGCTATATTCGCTCTCGTAGCGATGCGTTGAAGATTGAATCGGATTTCTATGAAAAGTACGATGTGCATATTCACGTTCCAGAAGGGGCCACTCCGAAAGATGGACCTTCTGCGGGTATCTCAATGGCAACAGCGATGGTTTCTGCTTTTACAGGGATTCCAATTGCTAAAGAAGTTGCTATGACTGGTGAAATCACACTTAGAGGTAGGGTGTTACCAATCGGTGGAGTAAAGGAAAAGATCCTAAGTGCCCATCGCTCTGGTATTACAACAGTACTGCTTCCGAAAGAGAATGAAAAGGATTTAGAGGATGTTCCAGAAAGTGTACGTAAGACAATAAAAGTACATTTAGTTGAGCATTTGGATGAAGTCTTAAAGCTGGCACTACGTCCAGGAAAAGATGCTAGTACGACAATTGAGGTGAAATAGTATGAAAGTAACAAAAGCTGAAATTGTTATTTCTGCTGTCCAGCCTGAACAATATCCGACACTACAAGTTCCAGAAGTCGCGTTAATCGGTCGCTCGAATGTGGGCAAATCGTCGTTTATCAACACATTGATCCATCGGAAGAATCTTGCGAGAACAAGTTCTCAGCCAGGAAAGACGCAAACGTTGAACTTCTATTTAATCAATGAAATGATGCATTTTGTAGATTTACCAGGCTATGGGTATGCAAAGGTATCGAAGAGTAAGCGCGAAGAATGGGGCAACATGATTGAAACCTACTTAACAACGCGTGAACAACTAAGAACTGTATTCCATGTCATCGACTTGCGCCATCCACCATCGAAGAATGATATATTAATGTATGAGTGGTTATGCCACTTTGATATTCCACATGAAGTCATCGCAACCAAGCAAGACAAATTGCCGAAGACTCATGTTCCTCGACATGCGAAAGTCATTCGTGAAGAATTAGGCATGCCGAAAGGGAAACATCCAATCCTTTTTTCCAGTGAGACTGGGCTTGGCAAAGAAGAAGTATGGAAGGTCATCTATAGCGCCTGCGATATACGACCGAATTTAGATGTATAGCAATCATCTACTGTACAATTAAACACGCATGATGATTAAAGAAGCAAGACGTACAACTTTTATATGGTTGTACGTTTTTTCATTGGTTGATAGAATAAAGAAGACTATAGGATGCATTTATTAAACTTATAAATTGAAACTTATAAACGTGGATGGTGACAACGATGATGATTAAAATGGAGCATGTAAACTGGATTCGTGAGAAGAAGTATCTATTAAAAGATATAAACTGGGAAGTCAAAGACGGAGAACATTGGGCGATTGTAGGGCTCAATGGTTCAGGGAAGACGACGTTATTAAATATGGTCAACGGCTATATCTGGCCAACGAAGGGACAAGTATCTGTACTCGGCCAACTTTTCGGAACGGTTGATCTTAGGGTGCTAAGAAAGTCGATTGGTTGGGTTAGCACATCCCTACAAGAGAAACTATACAAAAGCGAAACATCTTTAGAAATCGTACTCAGTGGAAAGTATGCATCGATAGGGTTATTCGATATACCAGAAGAGGAAGATATAGTAAAGGCCAATCAGCTAATCAATGAATTAGGATGCTCACATTTAGCTCTACGCAGTTATCAGACACTATCCCAAGGGGAGCGTCAGCGAATTCTTATCGCCCGGGCATTGATGAGCTCACCGAAGCTGTTGATTCTGGATGAACCATGTACGGGGCTAGATGTATTTGCCCGCGAACACCTGTTAAGCACGATTGATCAACTGGCAAAAAAAGAAGATGCGCCGACATTACTCTATGTGACACATCATGTGGAAGAGATATTGCCGGTATTCTCGCATACCTTATTACTTCGTGAGGGGGAAATCTATCAAGCGGGTAAGTCGCGAGATGTGCTGGCAACGGAAAGTATGACAGAGTTTTTCAATGTGCCTGTAGAAGTAGAGTGGAAAAACAATAGACCTTGGCTAACGATAAGCTAGCACTAGGTCTGTAGGGATTAGTAGACTTCTTCGGATAATCAATTTTGCTTGAGTTGGTTGTTTCAATTGTTCTAGAGGAAGAGAGATTATCACTTATAGGTTACGGCAGGAGGAAAGGAAGTAATATAGGGGCGATAAACGCTGTAAATATAGCCGCTACCCCCATAGCGACCCCTGCCATAGCACCTTGAAGTTCACCTTCGCGCATTGCGGCAGCTGTTCCTTGCCCGTGGGCAATCGTTCCCATGGCAACACCGCGAGCCATCGGGTCAGAAATTTTCAATACATCCATCAGCCATGGACCTAACATTGTTCCAGCAGTCCCTGTAGCTACTACAAACGCTGCAGCCAGTGCTGGATCGCCCTGGAAGATATGAGTAATCTCTAGAGCAATAGGGACGGTAACGCCTTTCGTAATCATTGCTAGAGTCATATCGCGATTGAAATGAAATACATAGCTTAAGCTAGCGGCACAGAGGATTGCAATGATTGTTCCATATACAACTCCTGTGAGTGCTGGTAGCCAGTGCTTCTTAAGGGCTGCGAAACGCTTATATAATGGAATTGCCAGTGCAACTGTTGCAGGACCTAAGAAGAACGTAATGATTTCACGGGCCGGCTTATATGTCTCGTAAGTCAGACCTAATAAGAGAAACGTACTAATAATCATAGCAGTTCCTAAGAATACAGGGGTGGTGAAAGGGTTTGGATAGCGGGAACCGATGCGTAAGCTTAGTATATAAGCAAGCACTGTCAACGAAATGCTAAAGAGAGTGAGTATGCTGATCATCGTTCACCATATCCTTTCGTTTTTTATCCTTGAAATATTGCTTGAGGAACTGTGTGACCGCACCCGTGACATATATCCCTACAGCAGTGCTGATAAGCACTGTGACTAACATAGAAAACCAATGAGTGAGAAATAGCTGCCCGAAAGGCATAAGACCTACGGCAACTGCTATAAACATAAAGGGTAAGTTGTTCAATAAGAGATTCCCACCCGATTCCACCCATTTCATAGGTACTATACCAGACAGTAGTAACCCGAACAAAACAATCATACCAATTACACCCGCGGGAAGTGGCCAATGTAAAAAGTCTATTATTTTACCACACAAGAAATAGATCGTGTATAAAAATGTAATCTGTATCGCAGTGACGACTGACTTTTTTAGTAGTGGTAACTGATTCATGGCTATAACTCGCTTTCTATCTCATTTTGCTGTTTTATTAGTACCCTTGCTTTCTTTTCAGAAGAGCTTGGTAGCTCAGCGACAATCATTCCGAACAGAATTAAGGCACATCCAATCCACTCGCGCATCACTAACACTTCGCCCGCTAGCCAGAACGCAGTCACAGCAGCGAAAACTGGTTCAGTAGAGAAGATTAAAGCTGTCTTCGTCGGTGTTGTGAACTTTTGCGCACTGGTTTGCACTAAGAAGGCTAGTGCAGTAGCAAAGATTGCAGTAATCAGTAGCGCCCAGTATACGTCTGGTGCCATGAGGGTTTGCATCTGAAATGTCTGGCCTAGATCTTCAAATAGAAAAGCAGCAATGAAATTCAATAAGCTAACAACAGATATTTGGATAAGGGCTAAGGAAAACACGTTATGAGTTGGTGCGTACTTCCCGACAGTGATAATATGAAGTGCATACGCGATAGCGCACAGAAACACTAGAAAATCGCCATAAGCGATATTCCAATTGCTATTTACAGATAGTAGAAACAATCCAACCATAGCAAATGAAATTCCAATCACAAACTGACGGCGGATATATTCTTTAAAGAACAATACGGCAAATAGTGGTACCAAGACTACGGATAATCCAGTGATAAAACCAGCTTTCGATGCTGTCGTATATAAAAGTCCAAAGGTTTGGAAAGCATAGCCGGCGAAAAGGAAAACACCGATAAAAAATCCAGCAATCCAAGTACTACCATTCAATTCTTTTAATGGCTTACGGTAAAAAATAAGCATGATTAATAGTAAGAACACAGAAGCAATGAAGAAACGAATCGCATTGAAGGAAAACGGCGGTAGTATATCAATCGCATTCTTAACGATGACAAACGTAGCACCCCATATAAAGGCCACAATAATTAATAGTATATCAGCAATTAAAGTCTTATGTTTCATGCAAAATCCCCCATAGGAAAATCAAAAGAATAGATGTAATTCTTCCATATTCATAAAAAAATGTCAACAGTATTTAAGGAACGCAAAATTGGTATATATTTTTAAGCTAATTATAGTAAAATATAAATAAGTAAATCGTTAGGGATATCTCGTTAGGGAATATGTGTATAATGAAAGATAAGATAGAGGAAGGTGGTCGCAATGAAAAAAAGTACGGAAGTCATAACTAGGACGATTGAAGATGCCAATATGCAACAGTATGATGAGGCAGTGAGCAATTTCCAATGGGAAACAGTGGAAAAGGGTTTCTCATGGTACGGACAAGAAAAGTGCAATATAGTCTATGAAGCAATTGACCGTAAGTGCGAAGAAGGACATGCTGGGGAAATTGCATTATATTTCTGTGATGGAACACGTGACGAGCAATATACATACGAAAAGCTACAAAAACTGTCCTGTCGTTTTGCTCGTGGGCTACAGAATCTCAACGTTGAAAAAGGGGACCGAGTCTTTATTTTCTTGCCAAGAACACCGGAGTATTATGTTGCTTTATTAGGCGCGATTCGGATTGGTGCAATCGGTGGACCGTTATTTGAAGCTTTTATGGAAAAAGCAGTGAAGGACCGCTTAGAAGATAGTGATGCTAAGGTCGTTGTAACTACGAAGGAGCTACTATCGCGTATACCATTGCATGAACTCCCTGAGTTAAAGCATGTTATCTTGGTTGGTGCAGATGAAGCAGATCCTGGAAAAAGGCAAGTTACGTACCAGGAGATTATGAGACAGGATGACTCGCCTTTTGTCGAGCTAGTTAGTAAAGACGACGGAATGATGATTCATTATACATCAGGTTCAACTGGTAAACCTAAGGGCGTATTGCTGAGTCATTATGCGATGGTACATATGTATTTATCGGGGAAATACGCATATGACTTGCGACCAGATGATATATATTGGTGTGTCGCAGATCCAGGATGGATTACAGGGACAAGTGCTGGCATGTGGGCACCTTGGTTAAATAGCACTCCTGTTGTCATGCGCGGAGGTAGATTTAACCCTGAGGAATGGTATGCAACAATCCAGAAATATAAAGTTACCGTTTGGTTTAGTGCACCTACAGCATTTCGTATGCTAATGGCGTCGGGTGCAGAGATTTCCAAATCTTATGATTTATCTTCGCTTCGACATATTTTGTCTGCTGGGGAGCCTTTAAACCCAGAGATAATTAAATGGGGAGTGGATACATTCGATATACCTATCTACGACAACTGGTGGATGACAGAGACAGGATCGACGATTGTAGCGAATTTTCCTGCACTTCCAATTAAATTGGGCTCTATGGGGAAACCACTTCCAGGCATCCATGTCGATATTGTTGACCACATTGGACAGCCGATGGAGCCGAACGAATTAGGTAACCTAGCAATTAAACCAAAGTGGCCTGGAATGATGAGAATGATCTGGAACAATCCGAAGAAATATAATGATTATTTCTTAAATGGATGGTACATCTCAGGAGATTCTGCTTATAAGGACGAGGATGGGTATTTCTGGTTCGAAGGAAGAATTGATGATGTTATCAATACGATGGGCGAACGAGTAGGTCCATTTGAAGTGGAGAGTAAGCTTGTCGAGCATCCAGCAGTCGCGGAAGCAGGGGTTATTGGTGTACCTGACCCAATTCGCGGCGAAGTTGTGAAAGCTTACATTACATTGCGTCAAGGCTTTAAGGAATCTGACGAATTGAAAGAAGATATCATGAATTTCATTCGTGAGAAGTTAGCAGCCCATGCAAGGCCTAGAATCATTGAAGTGCGTGATAAGCTTCCGAAGACACGCAGTGGAAAGATAATGCGCCGAGTATTAAAGGCTAGGGAGTTGAACATGCCGACAGGCGATGTGTCAACGATCGATGATTAGTTGTAAGTAATCATATAGTAGTATCATAATTTAAAATGCACTTCACTTAGCCTTGGCTAGTTGAAGTGCATTTTTTACTCTCATCGCTAAAGCTTGGCAAATACCAAGTTGTCTTTATCTTCGCAAAAGCCTAGGCGCATATCAAGGTTTATTAGATAAATGACAATAAAAATCCGCCTATTGCACCTATTATAACGATTACCCAAGGTGGCAATTTCCAGAATACCAAGAGACTGAACAACAAAGCTGCAAAAGCGAAATCAATGGCTGATAAAATCGAGCTTGTCCAGATTGGATGGTAGAGTGCTGCGATTAAAATACCAACAACGGCAGCATTTATACCCATTAAAGAACCTTTAATGATAGAATTACGTCTTATAGAATTCCAAAAAGGTAAAGTTCCTAATATCAGAAGGAAGGCTGGTAAGAAAATAGCTACAGTTGCTAATAATCCACCTTGCCAACCATGAATAACAGCCCCTATATACGATGCAAAAGTAAATAAAGGACCTGGCACAGCTTGTGATGCTCCATAACCAGCCAAAAATTGTTCTTCACTAAGCCACCCTGCTGGTACGAATTCTCTCTCAAGCAAAGGTAATGCGACATGCCCTCCGCCAAAAACGAGTGAACCAGCGCGGTAAAAACTATCAAACATGGCAATCCAATTTGAGTTTGTTGCTTCCCTCAGTATTGGTAAAGCAATAAGTAAGCCGAAAAATAAAGACAAACATATAATAGCAAAACGATGGGATATAGGAAATTTCACTTCTTCTGACGTTTCATCAATTGTCTGATTTCTGTACAATAGAAACCCTATACATCCAGATAAAATAATCACTCCGATTTGGGTAAAAGCAGTTTGCCATAGTAGAGTTACTATTAGAGCAAAAAGCGCAACAGTTTTCCTCTTGATATCGGGAGTTAAATTCTTACTCATACCTAAGATGGCGTGAGCCACTACTACAACAGCTACAATCTTTAAACCGTGTATCCAACCCGCATCTGTAAATCCAAAACTTTGCAACAGTATAGCAAAAGTAATTAACGCAATAACAGATGGAAGGGTAAATCCTAAAAAAGCAACAATTCCGCCTAAAACTCCAGCCCTCATAACTCCAATTCCTATTCCTACTTGGCTACTAGCAGGTCCAGGTAGTACCTGACATAATGCAACTAAATCGGCATAGCTTTTTTCTTCCATCCATTTTCTTCTCCGTATATACTCCTCATGGAAATATCCTAAATGAGCAATAGGTCCGCCGAATGAAGTAAGTCCAAGTCTAGTAGAAACAAGAAAGATTTCTAAAAGCGGATTTTCTTTTAAACTTCGAAACATCTGGTGTTTTTTCATTTTTTCTATTACCTGCTATATATTATCAAACATATTCTTTCTCACTGCGTAGACTGCGGCCTGAGAACGATTGGTAAAGTTTAACTTACTAAAGATATTACTTACGTAATTACGGACTGTTTTCTCTCCTAGACACAATACAAGAGCGATTTCCTTGTTAGTCTTACCTTCTCCAATTAAACTAAGGATTTCTCTTTCCTGCTCTGTTAGTTGCTCGTGAAGCGTGTTTTGCTTGACCTTTTCTATTAGCTTTTGCGTAGTAACGGGATCAATCAGTGGGCTACCATCTAAAGCTTTTCGAATCGAAGATACTAGCTCATTCGAACCGATTTCTTTCTTAATGTAACCTACCGCACCAGCCATAATTGATGAAAACATCGCATCATCATCGGCATGAGAAGTTACCATTAGTACCTTTGCGGCATTACATTGATCACGTATTTCTCTACAAGCTTCAATACCATTTTTGTTTGGCATGCGAATATCCATTAATGTAATATCAGGACGTAACTCCATATACTTTTGAATCGCTTCGTTTCCGTCTGCAGCTTCTCCGACTACGACTAAATCTGATTCTTTTTCAATTAATGTTTTCAAGCCTAATCTAACTAATTCATGATCATCTACAAGTAATATTTTTGCAGTCATTCTAACTCACATCCCCTATTGGAATTATAATTGTAATTTTTGTTCCTTCGTTGATTTTCGCATCGATATCAATGCTCCCTCGTAGAAGCGCAACACGTTCTTTTACGTTTTTCAGGCCTTGTTTATGTCCGTTGATGTTCATTTGATCTTGAAGCTCTGATAGAGAATATCCTATTCCATTGTCTTCAATTCGTAAACATAGTGTATTGTTACTAATTTGGATTTCTAACGAAACTTGAGTAGCATTTGCGTGTTTGATTACATTTGTTAGTAATTCAAATATGACTAATTGAAATTCTTTCTGCTTTTCTACAGAAATATTGGTATATTCTAGTTCTTTATCATACTGGAATTGTAACATAATGTTTGAATACTCTTTAAAGTCATGAATCATTTCTAGAATACTACTAAGTAGATGACTCTGATTATATTCAGGATGCTCTCGTAGGTCGTTAATATATTGACGAATTTTTTTGATAACTCCATTGAGGCGATCAATTGCCACGTGTATGTGTTCTTTCGCTTTTTCTGGATCTTTATCGATTTGAGAAGGGACGTTTTCAATATATAAACCTACGCCATAAACAGACTGAATAATTCCATCATGTAAGTCTCTAGAGAATCGATTCCGTTCTTCGTGAATGGCGTTAATGCGCTCAGCTGTTTCTACGCGGATATGCATTTCATGAGAGAATATTTTCAAAATCTGAACTGAGTAGTAGGCCATAAGAACCCCACAAAGAGCGCGCATAATTTGTACTGGGATACCCGTTACCTCGAAAAAGCTCTTTACATTAATAATGTTAGAAGGGAAGAAGAAAGTCTCAGGTACCACGACTCCTGCTACTATAGCATATAAGTAGAAAACAACGCCAAGTCGTTTAACTAATGGAATCGTTTTTTCTAACTGATTCTTTAATAGATCGGGTACCTGAAGGTATAACGCATAACCAGCTAGAATTGACCCAGGTAAGCATAATAAATATCGGGACCATGTATTACTTACAGTTCTCCACTCATTTACATCTGTAAAAAGAAAGAGCCTTGTAATAATGAAGAAGAACAACCATAAGCTAAACATAACATATGGAGCATAACGAATGATAAAGAAAACAGTACGAATTTTTATAGAATTTGTAGAATCCATAGGGGTTATTTCTATGGATTTTTTCTTTGTTTCTACATATAGGGTGGAACCAAATAAAAATAGAAAAAAGTACGATAATGCTGTAATAAAGACTTTAAAGGTAAATTGGTACATGACATGAAGAGTTTTCGCATCTGGATGATTTTCTAGCATCGGAATGAAGAAATGCCCCCACTCTACTAATCCATGAACAATTCCAAACAAAGCTAAATATTTTAAACTTTTTGCAAGTGGGATGGTACTGAAGTTCTTAGCTTGCAAAGTAATGGCAAAACCCATCATGAAAAATGCCAACCCATAAATAAAGAGGACTTGCTGAAAGTATAGTGTAAAAAAATTAAATAACGTAACGACCACCTCGGAAGATTCATGTTATTCACGGCTGAGATAGATTATATCAAAAACCCCCTTAAAAAGTAAGGGAAATCGCCGTACAAAAGCGCTATAAATCAGCACTTTAAACTAATTCTAACTTAAGTGATAAAACGGCAAAATAATGCCCGAAAGTTCCTGTTGAACTCATGACATATGACAATGTGACAGAATTGTGACATATGAGAAAATGAAAATGTGAATCAAATATGAAATCATACTTAAAAAAGGTGGGAGAATAATGGCTAGAAAACTTTTAGTACTTACGATGTTGGTCGTAATCGCTGGACTAGTGTTTGTAGGTTGTGAATTAGAGGCAATGCCAGAGTCACAGCCAGTAACACAAACACCAGGTCCATCAACACCAGCAGTACCAGTAACGCCGGTGTCTAACACCATTCCAGCAAGTCCATTAACTGCAATGACAGGTATGGATACGTTTGCAGGAACGGAAAAGTGTGCAATGTGTCACACAGACGCAATGAAACATTGGGAAACTTCTTGGCATACTAAGAAGACAAACCCAGGACCAACTTACGGAGATCAATTCTCTGCGAAGATTTTCCCTTGGGCTAAAGAGAAGTGGTCTACTCTAGACACTCATATGATTCTTGACAGAGTTGATCCTAAGGATAACAACAGAATTTATGTAACTGTTCAGAAATATGACTGGAAAGAAGTAGATTGGATTGTTGGGCAAGTAAGAAAACAAAGATATGCGATTTATTATGACGGTGGACCAAGAGATGCGTATATCTCAACTACGAAAGATGGCGGTATATCATGGACTATCGATAAATCACAAGTTTACAAATTTGAAGGAAACAAAGCTCGTGCGGGTTACAAGTTCTTAACGTTAGAATTAGCACCTAAAGCCGATTCTATTAAGACTTATGGTGAATTCTGGTCATGGCAAGAGCGTTGTGTAACTTGTCATACGACAGGTTTTGACCCAGTGAAATGGGATCAAGCGAAGAAAGACTTTATTGACGGCAAGCGTGAAGATTTAAGAGAAATTTTCGTAGCTGATAGCCGTATAGCTTGTGAAGCTTGCCATGGTGCCGGTGGAGAGCACGCGAAAGCGCCTAGTAAGTCTAATATTATTAACCCTGCTTCGCTAAAAGTTGGAGACCCAACTCGTAAAATGGTTTGTGAGCAATGCCATACTCGTACATCTGGTAATATTATGTACCCTGGAGACAGCAAAGCTCCGAACGATAGCCGTGGATTTATCCTTGGTAAGCATGATTACATGGATGTAATGAACTATACTCGTCCAGCTTGGGGTGACGGAAACCGTCAAGTATCAATTGATGGTAAAGGCCGTCGTGACCATCAGATGGATATGGATATGAGATTACAAGACCATATTAAAGGCAAAACAGGAACAGCTCACGCGTCAATGGCTTGCTTTGATTGCCACGATGCTCATACAATAGGAAATGATCCAAATAAGATAAGAACTAAAGTATCACCTGTAGAAACATGCGCGAAATGTCACTTTGGAACTGCACAAGAGTATATGAAGATTCTAGATGGAGCTACAGGGTGGGGTAAATATGGCTTTGGCGCTTGGAACAATGAAGGTGGAAGAGCAGCTACAAAACAGCATATCTTCAACATGGATAGCGAAGGTCGTAGCTTTGGACTAAAGCCTGAGCAATATATCTGGGCTCAAAAGAAAGACACAGTTGGCGATAAAAAAGCTGATTTCGAGTCCATCTGGCCTTGGGAAAGAGCTGCTTATGAAAAGAAAGGCCAAAAAGTTGTCGTAGGTGCGAAGCCTTGGGAAGTACCTGCCGCAAAATAGTGTAACACCCTTCAAAAGGTTACAATAAAGACAAAGACTAATGCCGATTTGGTATTAGTCTTTGTTGAATGTAAATCCTATAATTTCCAAAAAAAATCTACATGAAAAATTATAAAAGGGTAAAACTACATAATGATCTTCCAAACTATACTACATAAGAGGTGATCATTATGAAAATGAAGAAGATGTTAGCATTAGCAATCGCTTTAGTTACTGTTGCTACAACGGTTATCGCTTGCCAACCAGCGCAAAGACCTGAAGAAAGACAACAGCAGCAGCCTGGTATGCAGCAACAGCAACAACAAGCTCCTGGTACACCACAACAACCAGGTGGAATGCAACAACCAGGAACTCAAGGTGGAACACAACCTAGAGGTACAGAAATGGGCAATCAAGGAAATGGCAGAACACAATAATTTGTTTTCGAAACGTAAGGGTTATGTAGTACTGGTTACAATATTACTCTCTGTTTTTGTCATTGGTTGTGGGCAACCCTTTGGAGAACTGCTCAAGCCAATTTCAGAGCAAGAGAAAACAGAGAAGCCAGGTGATTCGCCGAAAGAAGAACAATCATCATCTGAGAAAAAAGGCGAAGAACGACAAATTCAAAAACCAGAATCATAGGGGAAAAACACCGAAAGGTGTTTTTTTCTTGTGTTCACTTGGACTTCGAGTCAATAATTTAGTATTATAGTATTTGTGCCTTATTTCTGCAGTAATTTGTTCACAAAACATACATACTTTGAATTTTTTTGAGTGCTATAATATAAAGAAGACTTGTGTTCAGATGGAGTTTGACACCAGATGAACCTTAGTCGCACTTATTTCGAAACATAGCGGCACCAGATCTCCCGTTTAAGAAATGGGATCATGGTAACGCTGTTGAGATAAAGAAGGCATTATTTTGTAATAGCGGAATAATGGGGTGAAACGATGTATATATTAGCGGCCGGATTGAACTATCGAACGGCACCAGTCGAGATAAGAGAAAAGTTTACTTTTCAACAACAGGAAGTTCCAACTGCTTTAGAAAAACTTCGTGCCATGCATAGTATCTTAGAATGCGCTTTAGTTGCAACCTGTAATCGTACTGAGATTTATTGTATAGTCGACCATATACATTGCGGCGAACAGCATATTATGGTGTTTCTGCAAGAGCAATTTGGTATTGATCGCTCCGAATTTCGTAAGTATTTGTACTTTCATTCCGGAGAAAATGCAGTAAGGCATCTATTCAAGGTATCTTGTGGGCTGGATTCAATGGTTTTAGGAGAGACGCAAATCCTTGGTCAAGTACGCGATGCGTATGACATGTCACTAGAGCATAATGCCATGGGAACAATATTAAAGCAACTTCTGCCACTGGCTATCGTTGTTGGGAAACGCACACACACAGAAACCGATATTGGGAAAAATGCGGTTTCTATTAGCTATGCCGCGATTGAGCTTGGGAAGAAGATTTTCGGACAATTAACAGACAAGCGAGTACTGATTATTGGTGCCGGGAAGATGAGTGAGTTAACGGCGAAGCATTTGAATAGTTCAGGTGTAGAGCAAGTCTATGTAGTCAATCGAACATTCCACCGAGCTGAGGAATTAGCAACGAAGTTTAAAGGTGTAGCTGTGGAATGGGCGAACATTCAAGATTGCCTGGCAGACGTTGATATTGTAGTTAGTTCTACCGGAGCTACGGATTACGTTGTGGATGCGCCTATGATGAAAGATGTTATGAAACGTAGAAAAAATCGTCCAATATTTATGATTGATATAGCTGTGCCGCGCGACCTTGACCCGGCAATTAACGATGTCGAAGGCGTGTTTCTCTATGATATTGATGAATTAGAGGGCGTAGTAGAAGCTAATAAAAAGCTGCGAGAGAAAGAAATTGACCAAATCTCGCTAATTATCGATGAAGAAATTAATAACTTTGCATTGTGGTTAAACACATTAGAGGTCATTCCGTTGATTAAGGCTTTAAAACACAAGACGGATGATATCTATGAGAACACAATGGAAAGCTTGTTTAATAAGCTACCAGATTTAACAGAGCGTGAGAAAAAGGTAATTCGCAAGCATACGAAAAGTGTCATTAACCAAATACTTAAGCACCCGATTACACAGGCTAAGGAAATGGCGGCTAATAAGGATTCAAAAGAACAGTTAGAAATGATTGCTACCATTTTCGGTTTAGAGGATGCTGCTTCTTACGATTGCGAATGTGTGAAATTAGATTCGAAGGCTGCACCGAAATCTTCAATGAAAGCAATGAGTTATTTTGCTTCCTTTGGAAGAATGTAATCAGGAGGGCGTTTATCATGGCGGAAAACTATGTTTGGGTCTATGATTTGATGATTCTCATTTATGCTGCCAGTGTGATTTTGTATTTTTATGATTTTTTGCATAGCAATAAACGCGTTAATAAAGTTGCTTTTTCCTTTTTAATAGGTGTTTGGATCATTCAAACATTATTCTTCCACCTGCGAATGAAAGAGCTTGACTATATTCCTGTCATGACACTATTTGAAACTCTATTTTTCTACTCGTGGATTCTAGTTACGTTAACACTTGTCATTAACTATTTTTATAAAATGGATTTAATGGTGTTTATAGTGAACTGTATTGGCTTTTGCATTGTCATGTTCAATATGTTTATTAGTAAACAGGCGGAGCCAGTAGTCAATGAGATTTTACAAGGAGATCTTTTGACAATTCATATCGTATTTGCCATTGCTAGCTATGGGTTGTTCTTCATATCATTTCTATTTTCGGGGCTTTACGTATGGCAAACGTATTTACTAAAAAAGAAAAAGATATTCTCTAACATCTTTAGAAAAATTCCACCCCTTGATAAGTTAGACCAGTTTTCGTACTTATTAGCTATAGTTGCTTTCCCAATTCTGTTTATCTCATTAGTACTTGGAACGATTTGGGCATATATGAACAATATTTATATCTGGACTGATGTGAAATTTATTATGAGTTTCATTGTGCTTATCGTGTATGCGTTATATTTGCACCGCCGTGTGGCATTAGGATGGCAAGGAAGAAAGCTGGCTATATGGAACATGATAGGCTTTTCTACAGTAGTATTAAATTACCTGCTAACGAAAGTAGTCTCTACATTTCATCAGTGGATATAGGAGACTAGTATGGAACGATATTATCCAGTGTTTTTGCGAGTGCAAGATAGGCTTTGTGTTGTGGTAGGTGGAGGTAACGTAGCGGAGAGAAAGGTCAAGTCGCTATTACAAGATGGGGCCAGCATTCGGGTGATTAGCCCGCAAGTTACTGACACATTACAACATCTAGCGAAAAATAATAGCATTGAATTTGTGCAACGTCCGTTTCAATGTGGTGACTTAGCGGATGCCTTTCTAGCGTACGCGGCCACGAATTCAAAGCAAGTCAATGAACAGGTCTATGAAGATGCCAAACGTTATTCAGTATTGGTTAATATGATTGATGCGCCTGAACTTTGTGATTTTATTGTACCTTCTCGAGTAGATCGTGGACGGTTGCAGATCGCAATCTCTACATCGGGTGCAAGCCCTGCTTTAACCAAGCACCTGCGTCAAGAGCTTGAATCATACTTTGGTGATGAGTACGATATCTTCCTGGATTGGATGCAGCAATTGCGCAGTTGGCTATTACATAATGAACCATTAGAGCAACGTCGGCGAGAGCTTTTTCGACAGGTGATTGAAATGCCAGTATTACAGCTTTTGCGGGAAAAAAAGATAGAAGAAGCAAAACATATCATTCATGAACTGATTCAACAAGAAATTTTATAAATACGGAGGCTACTATGCGAAAAATTATTATTGGGACTCGAAAGAGTGAATTAGCTTTAACACAGACAAATTGGGTAATCAGTCAGTTAGAAAAATTAAACTTACCTTATGAGTTTGAAGTGAAGAAAATCATGACAAAGGGAGATCAAATCCTTGATGTTACACTTTCGAAGGTTGGCGGGAAAGGTCTATTCGTAAAGGAAATTGAACAGGCACTCATCGATAAGGAAATCGATATTGCTGTTCATAGTATGAAGGATATGCCAGCAGAAATGCCGGAAGGATTAGTCATTGGAGCTACAACGATTCGTGAAGACGTGAGAGATGCGTTGATTGCGAAGGAAGCAAACATGACGATTGCGAACTTACCACAGGGTGCAAATATTGGGACAAGCAGCTTACGCCGCAGTGCTCAATTGTTAAACCTACGACCAGACCTAAAGATTACTTCGATTCGCGGAAACGTAGGCACTCGTATTGGTAAAATTCAAGAGTTAGATTTAGATGGCGTGATTCTTGCTTGTGCGGGCTTAAACCGTTTGGGGCAAAGTGACCATATTACAGAAGCAATTGATCCAACGCAATGCGTGCCAGCAGTAGGTCAAGGTGCTTTAGGTATCCAGTGCCGTGATAATGATGAAGATGTGTTAGCACTTCTACAACACTTAAATCATTTACCAACAGAGAAAGCTGTTATGGCTGAACGTTCATTCCTGAAGCAATTGGAAGGTGGATGTCAGGTGCCGATTGGTGCATATGGAGAATGGGATGGCTCTCAAGTGACATTAACAGGTATGGTAGCGAAAGTAGATGGTTCAAAAGTTGTGAAGCATACAAGAACTGGAGCAGATCCTGTGGCATTAGGTCTTGAAGTGGCACAATTATTAGCTCGTGAAGGTGCAGAAGAGATATTAAAGGAAGCGAAGGAGATTTGTAATGGATAAGGGAAAAGTATATTTAGTGGGAGCAGGACCTGGGGACCCTAAATTAATTACGGTTAAGGGTTTGGAATGTGTGAAAAAAGCTGAAGTACTTGTATATGATCGATTATCTAGTCCACGTTTACTAGCGTATGCAAAGCCTGACTGCGAATTGATTTATGTAGGTAAGAAACCAGATCGTCACACGCTACGCCAAGAAGAAATTAACCAACTGTTAGTTGACAAGGCATTAGAGGGTAAGATTGTGACTCGTCTAAAAGGTGGGGACCCTTGTATTTTCGGACGTGTTGGTGAAGAAGCGGAGCTATTAGTAGATAATGGCGTGGAATTTGAGATTGTACCTGGAATAACTTCTGGAATTGCTGTTCCTGCTTATGCGGGCATACCAGTGACCCATAGAGATTACAATTCATCGTTTGCGATTGTTACGGGTCATGAAGATCCTGAAAAAATGGAATCTAGTATCGATTGGGATAAATTATCGACTGCTACTGGAACGATTGCATTTTACATGGGAATCTCGAACTTAGCGACAATTGTTAAGAATCTAGTGAAACACGGTCGTCCTGCTACTACACCTGTAGCTTTAATCCGTTGGGGAACACGCCCGGAGCAATGGACATTAACGGGTACTCTTGAGACAATTGTAGAAACTGTAGAGAAGGCGAAATTCACGTCACCTGCGATTATCCTTGTTGGTGAGGTTGTACGCTTACGTGAGAAATTAAACTGGTATGAGAAAAAGCCATTATTCGGACAACGTGTTCTTGTTACAAGAGCAAGAAGTCAGGCTAGTGACTTATCTGATATGATAGAGGATCTTGGTGGAGAGCCATATGAGTTCCCAACCATTCAAATATTACCTCCAAACGATGTGCAATCAATTGATAATGCACTAGCGAAGCTTGGGGAGTATGATTGGATTATTTTTACAAGTCCGAATGGTGTTAGCTATTTTATGAACTACTTGAAAGAGAAGAAAATTGATATTCGCGCCTTTGGCAAAGCGAAAATTGCATGTGTAGGACCTAAAACATCTGAGTTATTAGAAAACTACGGACTTGTAGTAGACGTTCTGCCTTCACAGTTCATTGCTGAAGGGTTACTCGATTCGATTGAAGATCAATTAAAGCCTGGTCAGAAGATATTGTTGCCTAGAGCTGATATTGCAAGAAAGACATTACCAGAGGAATTAAAGAAACGGGGCTTAGAAGTAACGGAAATCGATACTTACGAGACGAAGATGGATGCAAGTAATGTCGAAGAAGTAATTGAGCTACTTCAGGAAAATAGAATTCAAATTATTACATTTACAAGTTCATCGACTGCGTCTAATTTTGTAGAAGCTTTAAGCTCTACAGGTGAAGATGCAATGGCACTGATCCAAGGTGTGAAGGTCGTTAGTATTGGTGCTATGACAACGAAAACTTGTCAAGAGCTTGGAATGATCGTAACAGTAGAGGCTGACGAGTCAACATTAGTAGGACTTGTGAACGCAACAATTCAAGCTGCCGCAAAATAAGAAGTTTAGCAACAAACCTATTGAACAGAATTTCAATTGGCATTTATATTGGGTTGAATGGAGGATTACTATGGAGCCATTTCAAAGACATAGAAGATTGCGTAATACTGCAAATTTACGTAGTCTAGTAAGAGAAACGATTGTAACAGTAGATGATTTGATGTATCCGATCTTTCTAGTGCATGGTGAGAAGCAGAAGAATGAAGTGCCTTCTATGCCAGGAGTATTCCATCTATCGATTGATATGCTGGAACAGGAAATACAAGAGTTAGAGAGCTTAGCGATTAAATCTGTCATCCTATTTGGTTTGCCAAAGACGAAGGATGAATTAAGCTCTGAGGCGTATGCGGAAGATGGTATTGTACAACAAGGGATACGCAAGTTTAAGGAACTATCACCTGAAATTGTTGTTGCTACAGATGTGTGTTTATGCCAGTATAATCCTCTAGGACATTGCGGAATTGTAGAGAATAGTTATGTTACCAATGATAAGACATTAGAGCTTTTAGCGAAGGTAGCTGTTTCTCATGCGAAGGCTGGCGCTGACATTGTGGCTCCGTCTGATATGATGGACGGCCGCATTTACGCTCTACGTCAAGCATTGAACGAGAATGGTTTTGAAAATACACCAATTATGTCTTATGCAGTGAAATATGCTTCCGCATTCTATGGTCCATTCCGTGATGCTGCAGATTCTAAGCCGCAATTTGGCGATCGCAAGACATACCAAATGGATCCGGCGAATCTTCGTGAAGCGCTTCGTGAAGCGGCAAGTGACGTAGCAGAGGGCGCAGATTTCTTAATGGTAAAGCCAGCACTTGCGTACTTAGATATTATCCGTGAGTTAAAGATGAACTTTGATTTGCCGATTGCTGCCTATAACGTTAGCGGCGAGTATTCGATGATTAAAGCTGCTGCGCAAAATGGATGGATTGATGAACAAGCAGTAGTGCTAGAAATGCTATTAGGTATGAAACGTGCTGGGTCAGATATTATTTTAACGTATTTTGCAAAAGACGTAGCGAGATGGTTAAAAGGTTAGTACATTAGGAGTGAAACGATGGATTTACAATTAGATCAGACAAATAAAAAGCTATTAAATCTGTTACAATCACATTTTCCATTAGTAGAGCAACCTTTTCAGGAACTTGCAAATCTACTTGAAATTCAAGAACAAGAGGTTATGGAACGCATTGAGCAACTAAAGAAGGATAAAGTGATACGTCAGATTTCTGCTATTTTTGATACGAAGAGCTTAGGATATCAGTCTAGCTTAGTGGCAGCTAAGGTAAAGCCTGACCATTTAGAGAAAGCTGCGGAGATTATTAACCAACATCCAGGGGTAAGTCATAACTATGAGCGTGCCCATGAGTTCAATTTATGGTTCACGATTGCTATCCCTCCCAATAGCAATATTGGTTTAGAGCAATCGGTAGAGCTATTAGGAGAGCTAGCCGGGGTTGATTCGATTCGCTTGTTACCGACGTTAAAGCTGTTCAAAATCGGTGTCAAGCTGGACCTTGAGAGTGATGGCGGAACGAGCATGAGTGATGAGCCAGTATACAACCATCAATCAGCTCCGCAGAACTATCAGTTATCCGATTTAGAGATTCAACTGGTTCGAGAATTACAAGAAAACTTACACGTCACTACTCGACCATTTGATGCAATAGCTGACCGTTTAGGAATATCAGTAGCGGATATAGTCGGGCATTTACAGAACTTTAAAGCTACTGGCCTGATGAGAAGATTCGCGGCGGTATTACACCATCGCACAGCTGGCTTCCAAGTGAACACTATGGGAGTTTGGGCTGCACCAGAAGATCGCATTGATGAGGTTGGCGAAACACTTGCGAAGTTTTCTTCTGTAAGCCACTGCTATCGAAGACCGAGCTATCCAGATTGGCCATTTAATGTGTTTACAATGATTCATGGTCGTGACAAAGAAGATTGTGAGAACATACTAACTGAAATGGCAGCACAAGTGCATATTGATAAGCGTGACGCTTTATATTCAGTGCGCGAATTCAAAAAAATTCGTGTAAAATACTTCACGCCTGAAATTGAAGCATGGGAAGAAGTGCATAGGAGGGTTAAGTAAATGAATCGTCCAAATTCAGCGAAAGCTTTTGAAGAAGCAAAAAAAGTGATTCCAGGTGGGGTTAATAGCCCTGTACGTGCGTTCCGTGCGATTGGAACTCATCCAGTGTTTGTAAAAGAAGGCCATGGTTCGAAGTTTACAGATATTGATGGCAAGCAGTACATTGACTATGTAGGTTCTTGGGGTCCACTGATTCATGGTCATGCCCACCCGGAAGTAATTGATGCAATCCGTGACTATGCAGGTAGAGGTACTAGTTATGGGGCACCAACAGAGCTTGAGACAGAAATGGCAAAAATGGTAATAGACATTTTACCTTCTGTGGAAATGGTACGATTTGTGAGCTCAGGAACTGAAGCGACAATGAGTGCACTTCGTCTTGCTCGTGGGTATACAAAGCGCAATAAAATTCTGAAGTTTGAAGGCTGCTTCCATGGGCATGCAGACAGCTTATTAATTAAAGCAGGGTCGGGTGTTGCTACACTCGGATTACCAGATAGTCCTGGAGTGCCTGAGAGTATTGCTGCACACACGTTGACTGTACCTTACAACGATCAAGAGAGCTTACAGCTTGCTTTTGAGAAGTTTGGCGAAGATATTGCTGCTGTAATTCTAGAGCCAGTGGCAGGCAACATGGGACTAGTTACACCAAAGCCTGGATATTTAGAATTTATCCGCAAAATCACGAAGGAATATGGCGCGCTACTTATATTTGATGAAGTAATGAGCGGATTCCGTGTTCATTACCGTGGTGCACAGGCGTTATATAATATCGACCCAGATTTAACTTGCTTAGGGAAAGTAATTGGTGGTGGCCTTCCAGTAGGAGCGTATGCTGGAAAACGTGAAATCATGGAGAACATAGCACCTGCTGGTTCTATCTATCAAGCGGGGACGTTATCAGGAAATCCATTGGCGATGATTGCTGGTTATACGACATTAAAGTTATTAGGCCAACCAGGCGTCTTCGAAGAATTAGAAAGACAAACAATTAAACTAGCGAATGGTATCAAGAAAAATGCAGAAGATCTAGGTATTCCACATTATTCGAACCAAGTCGGCTCGATGTTCTGCTTATACTTCAATGAGCATGAGGTAACGGATTATCAAATGGCAACGAAGTCAGATACGGCTCGTTTTGCAGAATATTATCGATATTTATTAGAAGAAGGCGTGTATATAGCACCTTCTCAGTATGAATCATGCTTTATGTCGACAGTACATACAGACGAAGATATCGCGAAGACGATTGAAGCAACATATAACGCGATGAAAAAGACCATCAAATAGCTTATTAAATAGACCATCATATAGAAATCAACACAACTGAAGAATCGAAAAATGTCCTTTAAAATACCGCCGAAAAAAATCGGCGGTATTTTTACTGCTTTTCCTTCATATACTTTAGCGATTGTTATAAGTATATTTTTTTATATTTCGGAGGTGTGGCAGGAATGAGTTTGAATGTTTTTGAGATTCAATTTAGAGATGAAATGGAAGTTATCGGTTTAGGTGTAGATTCAATTACTGAAATAGATTTAATTCCAAAAGTTGAGATCAGAGAAACAGATAACATGTATTCTTTGACAGGAATGATCTTACTAAAAGGAAAATATAAGCCAAAGAAAAAAGCTACAGAAACCGATATCCAACAAGGGCTAAGTCAGCCTTGGGTTCCACAGGCTGAACCAGAGTTACAGAAGTTAGAAAAGACCTTCCCAATACGAGTGATGATTCCGGCGGATCGTGTAGAAGTAGAAGATGACATTAATATCTATTTGAATGATCTGACGTATGAGATGAGAAGTGAGAACTTATTAAGCGTCAGTTGCATCATTGTTCTGGAAGGGATTACACCAGAACCAAAGCCTTCTTCCCAAGTGAATGTAGTAGAAGACGCGTTTGGTCAAGAGTCGTTGAATCACAGTGGATCAGAAGAAGCTGCGACAGTAGCAAGTGATCCATATAATTACCAGAGTCCTTGGTCGCAAGACTACACAACACCCGGCTATGCAACTCAAAGTCAAATGTATCCTTGGCTTGAAGATAATAGCCCAAATAATCCGTTCGATCCGTATCAAGCGGAAACGACGTCAGCCAATCCTTATGAGCAATATCAATATCAGTTTAATGATCAAGAAATGCAAAACTATATGCAAGATATGATGAAAGAATTCAAACAGTACCCACAAGCAGCGCAAGGCGCGAATTTTGACCAAGATTACTATAGAGAGCAACAAAGGATTCAGCAAGAACAAGAGTGGCTAGCGCAACAGCAGCATTTACAAGCGTTAGAGGAAGCAAGGGAGACTCAAGCAGCTCTGCTTGCACAAAAGGTGCAACAACAATCACCAGTCGCAGATTGGTCAGCGGCGCAAGCACTTCAACAACCAGAACCTACACAACAACCAGATCCAGAACCACAAGTTCAACCCGTGCAAACGCAGCCTATACAACAACCACAACCTGTGCAAGAACAACAAGCCGTTGAAGAAGTAGAAGAAAGTTTTGAAGCGGAACAAGAGCAACAATTGGAAACGATTGAAAGAACAGAGGAGCAAGTCCGAACGGAACCTGACATTGGTGATATGCCTGTTAGAATCAAATTGAATTTCACAGATTCTACTAAAAAAGAAGCACAGACGAAGGAAGCAGTAAAAGAGCAAACGGAACAGAAGGAACAGACAGATGCAAGTGAGAAGCAGAGCTGGTGGAAAACATGGCACAACACCGAAGAGCGCTTTACGCCAATTCGCTACTATATCATGAAAGAGAACGATGATATTAATAGCATCGTAGAACAATATAATATCAGTCGATTAGAGTTAATTAGTGCCAATAAAAATTTAGAAGATGGCCAGTGGCGCAAAGGTACACGCATCCGTATACCAGTAAAATAATAGAATCATTTACTACCAGCAAAATAATACTATTACTAACTACCAGTTGCTTGCTGGTAGTTTTTCTTTCTAGGTTGATTTTTTAGGTAATAATGTTTAAACTACTAATAGAATGTGAAACCTAGTACTCCTCGTCCTTTAGGCGCTCGGGAGTTTTTTTCATACATCTCGTATATCGGAGGTTTTTTTATGCAAGAGAATTTATATTCACAGATTCCAACGAAGTATAACCCAAAGGAAATTGAAGAAAAGACATATCAGTTCTGGCTTGATGGTAAATATTTTGAAGCGAACAACGAGTCGGACAAGGAACCATTTACGATTGTTATACCGCCGCCAAATGTCACAGCGAATTTACATATTGGACATGCCCTTAACAATACATTACAAGACATCCTTATCCGATGGAAGCGTATGCAAGGGTATGATGCATTATGGTTACCTGGAACAGACCATGCGGGTATTGCTACACAAAATCGTGTAGAAAATATGCTTTCACAAGAAGGGAAATCTCGTTACGATGTAGGACGCGAAGCATTTTTAGAGAAGACTTGGGAATGGAAGAATAAGTATGGCGATATTATCATTAACCAGTTAAAGAAAATGGGTTGCTCCTGCGATTGGTCAAGAGAGCGCTTCACGATGGATGAAGGTTGCTCGAAGGCAGTCCGTGAAGTATTCGTTAGACTGTATGAAAAGGGTCTGTTATATCGAGGGAACTATATAGTTAACTGGTGCCCACGTTGTGAGACAACTCTATCAGATATTGAAGTAGAGCATGAAGATAAGCAAGGTTCATTAACACATATACGCTATCCAGTAGAAGATGGAAGTGGATTCATAACTGTTGCTACAACGCGCCCTGAAACGATGTTAGGTGACGTTGCTGTTGCTGTGCATCCAGAAGATGACAGGTATAAACACTTGATTGGCAAGAATTTAATTCTACCGTTAGTAGATCGCAAAATTCCAGTCATTGCAGATGAATATGTAGACAAGGAATTTGGTTCTGGTGCTGTGAAGATTACCCCTGCCCATGATCCGAATGACTTCGAAATTGGAGTGCGTCATAAGCTAACTCCAATTACTGTTATGGACGAGCAAGGTAAAATGAATCACCATGCAGGGAAATTCTCTGGCCTAGACCGCTATGATGCTCGTAAACAAGTGATAGCAGAACTAAAGAGTCTAGATTTATTAGATAAGGTAGAAGATCATAACCATGCGGTTGGTCATTGCTATCGTTGCAGTACAGTGATTGAGCCATATCTATCGGATCAATGGTTCGTGAAGATGCAACCATTGGCAGAGCCAGCAATCGATGTCGTGAAGAACGGAGACGTTCGCTTTGTTCCAGAGCGTTTCACTAAGATATATTTACACTGGATGGAGAATACACGTGACTGGTGCGTGTCAAGACAGCTATGGTGGGGACATCGTATCCCAGCTTGGTACTGCCAAGACTGTGGCGAAGTGATTGTCTCAAAAGAAACGCCTACAACATGTCCGAAATGTAGTAGCTTTAAGTTGAATCAAGATGAAGATGTTCTTGATACATGGTTTAGCTCTGCATTATGGCCGTTTTCAACATTAGGCTGGCCAGATCAAACGGAAGACCTGAAAAAGTATTACCCAACGGATGTGTTAATCACTGGATATGACATTATTTACTTCTGGGTAGCCCGTATGATCTTTAGTGGACTAGAATTTATGGAGCAAAAGCCATTCTCTGATGTAGTGATCACTGGGCTAGTCCGTGATGCGGAAGGGCGTAAAATGTCCAAGTCCTTAGGGAACGGTGTTGACCCATTAGAAGTCATTGAGAATTATGGTGCGGATGCGATGCGCTTTATGCTAGCAACAGGCACAGCTCCTGGAAATGACCAAAGATTCCACTGGGATAAAGTAGAAAGTGCTAGAAACTTTGCGAATAAGATGTGGAATGCATCAAGATTCGTGATGATGAATCTAGGTGATTTAACATATGAGCAAGTTTCATTAGAGGGCCCATTAAGCACGTCCGACCAATGGATTTTACACAGATTGAACGAGACGGTTGAAGACTTCAATCGACTTCTTGGAAAATATGAGTTTGGCGAAGCAGGTCGTGTTCTTTATGATTTCATTTGGAGCGACTACTGCGATTGGTATATTGAACTTGCAAAGTTGACGTTAAACGGTGAAGATGTAGCTGCAAAGCATACGACAAAATCCGTATTATGCTACGTGCTAGATCAAATCTTAAAACTATTACATCCATATATGCCTTATATTACTGAGGAAATATGGCAACATATTCCGCACCAAGGAAAAGCGCTAGTGGTAGCACCTTTCCCAGAATTTAAGCAGGAGTTAGTGTTTAAGCAAGGAGCGGAAGAAATGGCGATTCTTATGGATACGATTCGCAATGTGCGCAATATTCGTGCGGAGATGAATGTACCATTTAGTCGCAAAATCACGTTATTATTAAAGCCAAATAGTGCAAGCTACCTGCAGGTATTTGAAACTGGTAAAGGATACATTCAGGGACTATGCAATACGGAGTCGCTTACCATCCGTCAGGATATTGAAGTACCAGAAAAAGCAATGACTGCTGTTACTTCTGGTGGACAGGTGTTCATACCTTTAGAAGGGCTCATTGACACGTCTAAGGAAATAGCTCGATTAGAGAAAGAAATGGAAAAACTACAGTTCGAAGTCGATCGCTTACAAAAGAAATTAGGCAATGAACAGTTCGTTGCAAAAGCTCCGGCACATGTTTTGGAACAAGAGAAGGAAAAGGAACAAGACTACAAAATGAAGCTGCAAACCGTTGAGGAACGTATTGCAGAGTTAAAAAAACAGTAAGGTAGGTAGATGCATGTTTCAAACACAGCAGGATGTCATCCAATGGGTACAATCATTCCAACGTTTTGGAATTAAGCCCGGTTTGTCGAGAGTCGAGTGGATGCTTGAGCAATTAGGGAATCCGGAGAAATCCTTGCAGATTATACATGTTGCTGGCACAAACGGAAAAGGATCGACATGCAAATTTCTTGCCTGTGCTTTACGTGCGAATGGATATAAGGTAGGGCTTTTTACTTCGCCCTACCTTGATGCCTTTAATAATCGAATTGCTATTAATAATCAAGATATAAATGACGCGATGCTATGTGAAGTTGCGGAACAAGTCAAAACAGCAATCACAACTCTACCTGTGGATGCTCTAGGGGAAGTCACTGAGTTTGAGATTATTACCGTACTCGCGTTTTTATATTACGCGATTGAGAAGGTGGATTACGTTGTATTAGAAGTCGGCCTTGGTGGACGGTTTGATGCGACAAATGTAATCATCCCACTTATTTCAGTTATCACCAATATCGGATTTGACCATATAAATATATTAGGTTCGAGCCTAGGGGAAATCGCGACAGAAAAAGCAGGTATTATCAAACGAGAGGTTCCGGTTGTGAGCGGTGTACAGCAACTGGAGGCTCAACATGTCATTTTTGATATTAGTAATGAAAAAAAATCGAAAATATACGAATTAGGTAAAGATTTCTATAATAAAATAGTTAAGATAGATTTAAAGGAGTTAGAAATCTCCTTCACAATGGACGGACGAGAATTTCTTGGATTACACGCTTGGAAGACAAAGCTAGTAGGTGCTTATCAGGCGAATAATCTCTCGTTAGCCCTAGCTACTTTGCAAATTCTTTATGAATCTCACGGAGTCAGATTAAGTCCAGAAAAAACAGCCAAGGGCATTTTAGAAGCTACATGGCCGGGTCGTTTCGAGGTCATACAAACAAATCCAATTGTTGTTATTGATGGGGCCCATAACCCAGAAGGTTTTCAAGCCCTAGCTCAGTCGCTGCAACAACAATTTGGTAATCGCAAGTACATTTGGTGTATTGGAATTCTAGCAGATAAAGAAGTAGATGCTATGATTGGAACTATTATACCGTTAGCGAAAGAGATTATCGTAACAGAACCAGACAATGATAGAGCAGCTAAGGTGGAGTGGCTTGAGGGAAAATTGAAAGAGCATGGCGATATCAAGACTATTTCTCAACCCAATATCATGCAAGCGATTCAATTAACTCTCAGTAGGGCACAGGAAAACGATATAATATGTATAGCAGGATCGTTATATATGGTCTCGGAAGCACGGCAGTGGTGGACGAAAAAAGTGTAGAGGTTGGTGAAAGAGTGAACAACTCTCAAAGGTTTCATTTCGTTGGAATTGGTGGCTATGGCATGAGTGCGATTGCGCGGGTAATGCTAGATTTGGGTTTCATAGTCACAGGTTCTGATGTAACACGAAAAGATTTAACAATCAATTTAGAAGAAAGAGGCGCTACCGTATATATTGGACATAGTCCGGATCATGTATTGGGAGCTGATTTTGTCGTATATTCAACTGATATACCGAAAGATAACGTAGAACTAAACGCTGCGTTAGAACACAAGATTCCTCTGATTCATCGTTCAGAAATGCTTGCGAGAATCCTCAATGAAAAAATAGGAATTACTGTTGCAGGTGCACATGGAAAGACTACAACAAGCTCCATGATCGCTTATATTATGGAAAGTGGTGGCGCAGACCCGACCTTTGTCATTGGTGGAGAAGTCATGGGTTTAGGCAGCAATGCAAAAGCTGGCTCTAGTGATTTTGTGATAGCGGAAGCTGATGAAAGTGATGGTAGTTTCTTGAACTACTATTCGCAGATTGCAGTCATTACGAACATTGAACCTGACCATCTTGAGAATTATGATGGGAAGTTTGAGAATTTAAAAGCGGCTTACCGTAAATATATGAATCATATTAAACCTGGTGGTTGTGCAATCGTCTGCTACGAGGACACGTATCTTAAGGAAATGATTCCAGACATTAAGACGGAAGTGATTACCTATGGATATAGTGATGAAGCAGATTACTCAATCAAAAATATTATGCAAGAAGGTCGACATATTTCATTTGACTTGTATAGTAAAAATAAATGTATTGATAGTTTTGTGCTGAAAGTACCGGGAAAGCATAATGTGTTAAACGCAGTGGCATCAATCATTGCATGCTTAAAGGCGGGCATGTCGTTACAAGCAATTAAAGTGCAATTAGAGCGCTTTATTGGTGCAAAGCGAAGATTTACTGTGATGGGAGAGTCTAATAATATTACGATTGTTGACGATTATGCTCACCATCCAACGGAAATACAGGCGACACTTGCTGCAGCTAAAGCGAGTGGTAAGCACGTAGTAGCAATCTTCCAACCACAGCGATATACGCGCACTTTTTTCTTGTTCGATGACTTTAGCAAAGCATTTTCTGACGCCGATGAAGTCTATGTACTTGATATCTATTCACCTGCAGGAGAGAAAAAGATTGAAGGTGTGAGTGCTGAAAAGCTAGTTTCAATGATTCGTAAGAACAGTCATGGGAATGCGCAATTCGTACCAACGAAGGAAGAAGTCATAGAGAAAATGAAGAATCAAATGAAGCCTGGGGATTTAGTACTAACCATGGGTGCAGGCGATATCTGGAAAGCATCCGTAGAGCTTGCAAATTATGTTGCAGAAGAATTTGTAGTCAAAGAAAAGAATTAAGTACTGTACAAACGCAAAAAAACGTTTAGAATTATTCTTAAGGCAAAAGGATTTCCACTATAGACGGCGAATCTGTATATAGAAGGATATGGGAAAGGGCGATTGAGGATATGAATCATCAAAAAGGGATTTTATTAGAGAGCGGGACCAATGAATTAGAAATCGTAGAATTTGGTATCGGCAGTGGTTGCTTTGGTATCAATGTTATGAAAGTGCGGGAAATCGTCACTCCTCAAAAGATTACTAAGCTTCCAAATAGTCATCCCAATGCAGAAGGCGTAATACATTTACGTGGAGAAGTCATTCCACTTGTTGATTTAGCTAAGGCAATGAACTTATCTGCGTCCGAACGTCCTCAAGAAGATCGTATCATTATTGCCGAGTTTAATATGATTAAAGTTGCGTTCCACGTTCATACTGTGAATCGTATTCACCGTATTTCATGGGAGCAAATTGAAAAGCCTTCAGAATTCGCTGATGCTGATAAGAGTACAACAACAGGTATTATTAAAATGGGTGAACGCTTAATTATCTTATTAGATTTTGAGAAAATTATCGTAGAAATGAGCCCGAAAACTGGAATCACTGTGGATCAGGTAAAAGAACTTGGGCCACGTGTTCGTTCTAACAAAAATATTTTAATTGCAGAAGATTCTACTATGCTTCGTCAATTGTTACGCGATACATTAGGAGAAGCAGGCTTCCAAAACCTATATTTCTATAATGACGGAAGATTAGCGTGGGAGTATTTAGAAGACCTAGCGAATAAATATGGCGATAAGCTAACAGATCACATTCAGTTAGTCATTACAGATATAGAAATGCCTAAGATGGATGGGCATCATTTTACTAGAAGAGTGAAAGAACACAATCAATTAAAGAAACTACCAGTCATCATCTTCTCTTCTCTGATTACTGACACACTCAGACATAAAGGCGAAGTCGTAGGTGCTGATGCACAAATCAGCAAGCCTGAGATTACCGACTTAGTCCGCACAATCGATAGACTTATATTATAGTATGCCTACCAAATAGGAGCATAGATTTCAATGATTTAATGGTTTAGGAATGTTAAATTGTAGAAATACTAGAAAGAGCCATATTGGCTCTTTTTCGATTTTAGTGATGTTGGCATCGGTTACTATTTAACATCACTGGAAAAGAAGGAAATATAAAAATCTTGTCGAATAACAGTACTAGTGATGATTGTTTTTAGCTTTTTACATCAAGATAGGGGGGAGTAAATGGAATACTACTACGCACTTTATATATCCATAGTAATCATTTCATACCTTCTTTTAAGTAAGAAAGTGCAAATTTTGAATGAATCGATTGGGAAGATATCTTATTGGAGTGCAGCTCTAATAGGGTTAATGTCTCCCTTTTTATTTGAGGCTTCTGATATCGTAGTAGCGTCTTCTATTTACATAGGGATTGCATTGATAGCGGCTATTATTTTAAGCAATTATAGCACTAGAGTGGGACAAGCTAATAAGGACGAAGTAGTGGAACTCAGTTCTGAGGAAATCGAGCAAATTTTGGAATCCCAACAGCAAGAGATACAAATGCAAGAGGAGATTGTTCATCAGTCTTTACAGGAAGTAAAAGAAGTAATAACAGAAGAAGTACAAGAAGTACAAGAAGTAGCAGTAGTGAAAACGCAAGAAGAGCAAGAAAAAGAAGAAGTACAAGAAAAAGAAGAAGTACAAGAAATACAAGAAATACAAGAAATACAGGAAAAAGAAGAAGTACTAGAAATAGAAGAAAAAGTTGAAATAGAAATAGAAATAGAAGTAGAAGTAGAAGAAACACAAGAATTAGTAGAAGTAGAAGAAATTATCCCAATTAGAAAACCTAAGATTACACCGATACTATCCAAAGTAGAAGATCGTGTTATATTGGAAGACACAGGCATGCCAATTATACCATATATACCTGATGTACCAGTGATGTCAGAAATCCCAACAGTTGCTGCTTCTAATGATGAGACAAGCTCTAAACAATCAGAACCGTCATTTAATGTCATTGATGAGTTTAATGAACTAATTCGATTAAAATCCCTACGCAAATACCAAGCGGCGATAGAAATCGGTACGAAGATTGAAAAGTCTGAGTCAATACCAGATATTATGCGCCACATGGCAACTTCGGAGCTTGCTGACTTATATTTAGAATTAGGAGACTATGCAACAGCCATTCATTACTTACAATCGATGTACAAGATTCCATCTCTTTCGAAGGAACTCGTATTAGATGTAAAATATAGAATTGAACACATCCATATTGTGAAAACATTACTCGAAAAGAATAAGAAGCCTGAAATGTCATGGTCTTCTGTACCAAGAATGATTCAGCGTCAAGCGGAAGAAGAGTTAGCATTACTGAAAGCAGATAAATAAGAACTTATCTATTAATTTTAAAGGAGCGGTTTGAATGAAGAAAAGTACAGAAATTAAAGGTTTACCTATTTTTAGCATAATGGATGGTAAAGAAGCTGGTGGCGTTAGAAGTTTACTGATTAATGCAGATCAAGGTATGGTGGAATATCTAATAGTTGAAACACTTAGTTTAGATTTTGGTATCAAAGCGATTCCTTTTGAGAAAATAGAAGGTATAGGAAGTTATGCTGTCACGATTGAAAGCGATGCTTCGATTATTGAATTAGCAGATACGCCAACTTCTCATGACATGCTAAAAAAGAACATTCAAATCATTAACAATAAAGTGATGACGAAAAAAGGATCTTTACTAGGAAATGTTAGTGAATTCTACATTGATGAGTTCTCAGGAAAAATTCTAGGTTGTGTTTTAACAAACAATCAAGAATTAGAAGGAAAAGTAATTTTAGAGAAAAATATTCTTACATATGGTAAAGAAGTAGTGGTAGTAGTAGAAGACATCATAGATCAACTTGTATCATTTGAAGATTTCGCGCAAGCGGAGCCTGCTCTTGTAGAAAAAAAAAATGAAACTTTAGCTCCTAAGGCAGTTGTTGTCGAGAAACCAGCTGCTGTTGAAGTAGTGAAACCAGCGGTTGAAGTGGTAGTGCCTGTGGTAGAAGTGAATACACCTGTTGTAGAAGAACAAGAACCTGTAGTGGAAGAAACGATTACTGAACCAGTGGTGGAAGAAGCACCGGCTGTTGAAGCTGTAGAAGAAAAAGTTGCTCCATCTGAAGTCTATGAGGAAACACTTGTAGTAGATACAACGGATGTTGCGAAACAATTCGAAGATCGCCAGGCATTATTTCTAAAAGGTAAGAAAGTTACTCGTGATTTCATTGGTGATAATGGAGCGGTGATTGTTCCTACAGGTACGATTCTTACAGAAGAACAAGTATTACAAGTAAAAGCAATGGGACGTAACAAGCTTCTGGAATTAAGCATGATTGTAACGGATTAATTGTTTTCAAGGGGGTAGACGATGGACTCAAAATCGCGCTTCGGACATGGCGTGAGAATATTTGCGGTTTTCTTGATTCCGCTATTAGTTCTTAGTAATATATCGTTGTTAGTGGCAGATCAAGTAAGTGCAAATGATAAGCAAAGCCATATTATGAAAAACGGATTTTCCATTGCGGGCGTACCTCTCGAAAATATGACCCAAGAGGAAGCTGTCGAGGCTTTACATGAAGTTGTAAGCAAGATTGAAGATCAGGATATTATCATTGTTGTAGAAGATAGAGAATGGATTGTCCCAATTAGAGACATCAATGTTCTATATGATGTCGAGTCGACAGTTAGAGAAACCTTTAGCTTAACTAGAGATACTCGAAGACAAAACGTACCATTGATTTTTCAATATAACCGAAATGCTATGCTTGAAATTTTACAAGGCATAGCGAATGAGATGAATACCCCAGTAGTAAATGCAAGAATTGTGAAAAAGGGTAGTAAATTTGAAAAGCTTCCAGAACAAATTGGACGTAAAATCAATATTGATAACTCTCTTTTAACAATCCAATCAGCTCTTGGCAATGGCCTTCAATCCAACACGATTATGTTAGACTTAGTTGAAGTTATGCCAAAGGTTGTATCGAACGATATCCGAGATATAGACAAGCATTTTGCTAGTTATTCTACTTTCGTCGAGACGAAAGATGTGAAACGAATTCATAATATCCAACGTGCAATTGAACAGATCGATGCTGTAGTTGTAAAACCGAATGAAATACTTTCTTTTAATGATCATGCGGGGCCTTATACGGAAGCTAATCGATATGTAGTTGCTCCCGTTTTCGTAGAAGAAGTATTATCAGAAGGAATTGGTGGTGGAGTCTGCCAAGTGTCGTCTACTTTGTACGTGGCAGGGCTTAAAGCAGGTATGCAAGTGTTGGAGCACAAAAGTCACACGAGACCGGTGCAATATGTGCCATTAGGCTATGATGCAACAATTATAGACGGAAAGTACGACCTGAAAATGACGAATTCTAAACGTAAGAACCTATATGTTGCTTTCACCTATACAGATCAACATGAGTTAATTGTAGATATCTATGGAAATCAAGGGGATTATGTGGAATATGCCTTGGAAACCAGGAATCAACAAGAATTTCTACCAGACCGCGTGTACCACTTAGATACAACGATTGGTCCGTATAGTGAGAAGACTATTTCAGAAGGCGAAAAAGGATATAAGATAGAGTTGTACCGTACTTGGGATCAGCGCAAGCAAGAGGAGCTCATCATGCAATATGAGTATAAGGCTGTACCGCAGGTAATCGGCGTTGGTGAGAAGCATGGTAAGGCAAAGGATACACCAGAAAATAAAAACATTCAGTCGACTAAACCAACGAACACAAACTCGAAGCAAGTAAAGGGTCAATTAGGATAAAAATACCATATTTTTTACTTGAATAGACTTTTTACCTAAAAATTTTCATAGGAAAAAGGAATTATAAATTTTTTGTCGAATAGACTTTAATAGGCACTATTACCGGCCCACATGAATATCATGGAGCCGGTTTTTTAGTATAACAGAATATTTGAAAATTCTGTTATAAGTAGCGGCAACTATGGCATTACCTGCGTCTAAAAGACTTGGTAAATGCCAAGTTTTGTTTATTAATTTTATTTCATAGTATTGAGAGTTTATTCAGAGACTTCGTGTTATTATATAAATAGGTTAGAAATAGTCTAATTTGGAGGAAACATCGTGGCTAAACCCGAGAAAAAACGTTTAGGAGATCTTCTAGTTGAATCCAATTTAATTACTGACATACAGTTGCAAGAAGCGTTACGTGTCCAAAGAGATATGGGTGTACGCTTAGGGCAAGCATTGATTCAATTAGGATTCGTTACACAACAAAGTATCAATGAAGTCTTAGAGTTTCAATTAGGCATACCACAAGTACAGTTGCATAAATTACGTTTAGACCCTAGAGTTGTCAAAATCATATCTGGTGATCTTGCAAGAAGACATAAAGTGGTACCAATTGAACGAACGAGTACTGGACTAAGACTAGCGATGGCCGATCCACTGAATCTTGTCGCGTTTGACGATGTAAAGATGCAAACAAGCCTCGAAGTAGAGCCTGTAATTGCGATGGAAATTGAAATTGATCGAGTCATATCCAGATTCTTCGGTTTGACAGATACTGTTAAACAAGCCTTTGGTGATCAATTTCAGGAGATGCAGAAGCAGGACCAAGGGATTACCGATACAATTGACTTAGACGAATTAGCGAATGCAACAGATGAAGCTCCAATTGCAAAGGCTGTCAATGCGATTATTCAGCAGTCGATTAAGGAGAAAGCATCTGACATTCATATTGAACCTGCGGAACGTCAAGTCCGTGTGCGTTATAGAATTGACGGCATCTTACAAGACATGATGGACTTGCCGAAACAGACGCAAGCGTCATTAGTTTCGAGAATTAAGATTATGGCAGATATGGACATCTCAGAAAAGCGCGTACCACAAGATGGACGTATTCAGATTAAGTCTGGTAATAGTAATATAGATTTGCGTATTTCGACTTTGCCGACAATATTTGGTGAGAAGGTCGTAATCCGTCTATTAGATAAATCAAATGTTTTATATTCAATCCAAGAATTAGGGATGGATTCCGACACGGAAGTCGTGTTCAAGAATTCATTAAAGCAAACCTATGGCGTAATTCTCATAACAGGACCTACTGGTAGTGGTAAGACGACCACCCTTTATGCCGCACTTAATGAAATCAACGATGCGCAGAAGAATATCGTAACTGTCGAGGATCCCGTAGAATACGTATTAGATAGAATTAACCAGGTGCAAGTCAACACTAAAGCGGGTATGACATTTGCTGGAGGGTTACGGTCGATTCTTCGTCAAGACCCTGATATCATCATGGTCGGGGAGATTCGTGATAAGGAGACGGCGGAAATCGCCATCCGATCTGCAACAACGGGGCACTTAGTTTTGAGTACTTTGCATACTAACGATGCTGCTAGTACGATTACAAGATTGTTAGATTTGGAAATTGAACCATTTCTTGTAGCGTCAGCAGTGGTTGGAGTTCTGGCACAACGATTAGTTCGTACAATTTGCCCTGATTGTAAGCGCAGTTTCCAGTTGCCGGAACAAGACCCTTGGAGATTGTTCCTTGGTGCGAGTGATACAGAACCAATTACACTATACAAGGGGAATGGTTGTAGTTTCTGTAATAATACGGGATATAAAGGGCGGACTGCCATCCATGAATTCATGCCAGTAACTAAGGAGATACGTAATTTAGTCGCCCGCAAAGCTTCGGCGGATGTGATAAAAGACGTTGGCCGCAAGGAAGGTATGATTACCCTAAAGGAAGATGGGATTAAAAAGGCATTCGCAGGAAAAACCACTCTTCAAGAAATTGTGCGTGTGTCATATAATGATGAAAAGTAACTAAGAGGAGAGTGTAATTATGCAACTCAATGATATTCTGAAAGTTGCTGTGGAACACGGGGCTTCCGACATTCATTTAACATTCAATGCAACCCCTGTATTTCGCGTCAGTGGTAAATTAACGCCCGCAGGCCATTTTAGCCCAGTGTATAGCAATAAGTTAAGTCATCAAGATATGATTGACCTTATGAAACAAGTTGCAACCCCAGAACAGCAACAGACCCTAGATAAAAAGGGAGAAGTCGACTTCTCATTTTCAATTCCGAATGTTGCTCGCTTTCGTGCGAATATTTTTAAACAACAAAAGCACATTGCAATGGTAATGCGTATCATTCCGACAAAGATTCTCACGATGGAGCAATTGAATTTGCCACCAGTGATGCGTGAATTAGCGGATAAAAGAAGTGGATTAGTTCTAGTCACTGGTCCTACTGGAAGTGGTAAATCTACAACCCTTGCTGCGATGATTGATTATATAAATCAGAAAAAATATGAGCATATTATAACCTTAGAGGATCCACTAGAGTTTATCCATGAACATAAAAACAGTGTCATCAACCAAAGGGAAATCCATCTGGATTCCGAAAGCTTTGCTTCTGCATTACGAGCTGCTATGAGACAAGATCCAGATGTCATCCTAGTCGGAGAAATGCGTGACCTTGAAACCATCAGCATTGCAATTACTGCGGCAGAAACTGGTCACCTAGTGTTTGGAACTCTTCATACTTCTTCGGCAGCGTCCACTGTGGATCGAATTATTGATGTATTCCCACCACATCAACAGCAACAAATTCGTATTCAATTAGCAGCTACCTTACAGGGTGTTGTTGCACAGCTACTACTTCCGAAGAAAGATGGGAATGGCCGCGTAGCAGCTATGGAAATTATGACGGTAACACCAGCAATCCGAAATCTAATTCGCGAAGGGAAGACACACCAAATCCCTTCATCGATACAAACAGGCGGTAAGTTCGGTATGCAAAGCATGGACTTAGCTCTGAAGAGTCTGTTACAACAAGGGTTAATTACTCAAGAAGCAGCAAATAAGCTTTTTGTTGATAAAGATAATACCAGCAATTCATCACCTAATATGGGGAGTCTGTGGTAAAAATGGCATCATCCTTCCGATATCGAGCACGCGATCGGTCTGGGAAAGTGGTTGAAGGTATTGTGGAAGCTGAGAGTAGCCAAGCAGTATTAGGTCAGTTGCGCGCCCAAAACCTTATCGTCACGAAAGTTGAAAGCGTAAGTTCAACAACAACTATGAATCTGAATTTCAACTTCGCTTCATTGAATGAGAAGAAGGTGAAGACTAAGGACCTTGCAATCTTTAGCAGGCAGTTTGCGACAATGATTGATGCAGGGGTTCCTTTGCTACGGGCGTTAAATATCCTGCAAGTTCAGGTAGAAAACAAAGGACTTCGTAACGCATTACAAACGATTGGTAAAGACTTAGAAAAAGGATTAACCCTATCAGAAGCGATGGGTAAACATCCAAAGATATTCCCGCTGATGTATACCAACATGATAGAAGCTGGTGAAGTGGGTGGGGTTCTTGAGCAAGTGCTAGAACGTATGGCCAACCACTTTGAAAAGGAAGATGAGATTAAAGAGAAAGTGAAATCGGCTCTTACCTATCCGACGGTTGTTTTTACAATGGCAATATTGGCGATAGTATTTATGTTAATCTTCGTACTCCCGTCGTTCATTTCCATATATGATGGGATGGATATTGAATTACCTGGGATTACCTTATTTGTAATATCTATCAGTGATAGTTTGCGTATTTATTGGTATCTGTATCTAGGCTTCATAATCTCTATTTATATGCTATTTAAACGTTTTCGCAGTGCTCCTAGAGGTAAGTTGATGTTAGACCGATTGATGCTTAGGATTCCGGTATTTGGTCCGCTCCAGACGAAATTGATTATTTCTCGTTTTAGCCGTACATTGAGTACATTATTACGAAGCGGTGTTCCGATTATCACGGCCCTAGAAGTTGTGAAGAAGACAACAGACAACAGTGTTATGATTGCCAGTTTAGACAAGGCGAAGAACAACGTGAGAGATGGTCAGGGGTTGGCAGAACCGCTAAAGGCATCAGGGGTATTTACTCCGATGGCACTGCACATGATAGCAGTAGGGGAAGAAACTGGGGAGCTTGACTTATTACTGGAAAAAATCAGCTTTTTCTATGATCGAGATGTTGATGCGCTCGTTAGCAAACTCTCTAGCGCCTTAGAACCAATGATTATGGTGTTTATGGGAATTGTCATAGGCGGAATTGTAATCGCATTTATGCTACCAATGGTAAAAATGTTCTCTGTAATTTAGAAAACGCCTGTGTTATGATGAGAAAAGATTAATATACACAAAACTGATAGATAGGTTGGTATAAGCATGATTATCAAAAAAATGAATCTTTTACCAATAGAAATACAGAGTGAATATATCATTGATACGAATGCCTTTATTAAGAAGGCTTCTATTGTCGTGTTTAGCATCTTTTTTCTAATGTTCATAGGTATCGGAAACTATCAATTGCATGCCATGGAAAAAGAGATTTCACAGCTCCAATCAGAGAAAAATAGTTTACTAGAAGTGACGGGCAAGCTACCGGGGTTACAACAGGAGCTGAATCAACTAGAACAACAATCCAAAGAGATTCTGGAAGTCCAATTACAGCCGGTAGGATTAAGCCAGCTGCTTCAGGATATTCAAAGAGTTACTCCGAAGGAAATATGGTATACGCAAATAGAGCTATCGGCAAATAATGGAGATGAAACTCAGCTGTCTGCAGAAGGTCAGGAGCAAATATCCGGGCAAGAAGCAAATGCTTCAAAGCCAGTGAATAAAGCAACAATGCTTAGCATTCATGGTTATAGCCAGTCTGTGAACTCTGTAGGATCACTAACGTACCATCTGAATCAATTATCGTATACAAATCAAATGAAAGTAATAAATTCTAGTGAAATAATTGTTGATGGAGTGACCATTGTTGAATTTCACATCGAAGGCAAGATTAAAGAATAAGAAAGTGGGAGAGTTACTATGCTTGACAAACTAAGACATATACAAACAAATCTCTCAGATCGCGATAAGAAACTTCTTATGGTAGTTGCGGTTGTTCTTTTACTTGCTACTTTGTACTGGTCTTTATTTCAATGGTATCTTCCAAGTACTTCACAGTTACATGAATCGAAACAGCTATTGCAGCAGGAAATAGGCGAGCTACAGTCAACTGTGCTGAAAATGAAAGACATGGAACAGAAGACACTAGACCAAAGAAAATCTTTTAAAGATCGCTTTGGCGCTTTTAACTGGCAAGTGTTAAAAGGTGAGCCACTATTAGTATTAGGAGATCAATCCCAAGTTAGAGACAAGAATTTCTCTATGGTTGCCTTAAACCAAGGCGAAGTGAATGTACGAGGCTCTTTATGGGAAATTCCCTACACGATCCAAGCGAAAGGGTCTATTCAATCGATACAAGACTATTTAGCATATATCGATAACCAGGAAAAAGCGTTACTTCCAGAATATTTGCGGATTGATTATCATAATTCCTTTGAATCTGACAAACGTGATGAAATCTGGTTAGAGCTGCAATTAAATGCTTTGGGTTCCTTGCTAGCTGAGGATGTAGCGCCAGTTGTAGCTGATCCTTCTAGTCGGGAAAATGTATTTCAGCCGACTGTTACGATCACAAATCCAGGGAATGTACAACCAAGTAATCCATCACAACAACCAACTGACGGGGTTGAGGAACGAACCCCACGATATACGTTTCCAACCAAAAAAGAAGTAAAACAATAACCGTCTTAGGAGGATCGAAATGCGCCGAGAAAGATTTGCAAAAGAGCAACGAGAAAAGTTAATAAAAAGAACTACTAGACTCCTAATTGTCTGCGTTGTTGTAATGGCTATGTCCTTTGCTATAACGGTTGTATCTGCTCAATCTACGACTGTAAGGGAACAGCTAGAGGGGATTTATCGTAATATTGTGGTACTAGTGGATGGTAAGAAAGTCATAACTTCTGATGCTTCAGTAGTGGTTGACAATGGACGAGTCTTGGTGCCTATTCGCACTGTTTCAGAAGCATTAGGAGTAGATGTGAAATGGAAGCAAGAGACAGGTGAAGTCATTCTAACAACTCCGAAGAATGATCCGAAATCGCGTGCTATTAGCCAATTAGCCGTGTTACGGAATGTAGGACCGTTTTATACATCGAATGATGCATCTGTTAGTATTGCACAGAGGAAATTTTCTACAGGGTTGTTAGTAGATTATGGAGCTGCTCAATTAGATAACCCAAACGTCATGGAGTTCGTAGTTAAACTAGACCAGCAGTTTTCAGGATTTGAAACTTACGTTGGTGTAGAAGATCACACGCAAAACAGTTCGAGTACGTTTATTGTTAGTTTTTATGCGGATGACCGTTTATTAGACAGTCCTAGCCTTCGTATTACGGAAGAGAATCCAGTACAACCTGCACAATATGCGAGATGGTTGAAGTATGAAGGATTAGGGGATGCAAAACGTTTAACTGTGCGTGTAGAATTTATTAGAAACGAAGGAACTATTGGAGCATATCAAGAATTAACAGCAGCGTTTGGAAACTTCATACTTTTTGCTAAGTAATATGATTGGAATTTATTTTAATAGATATCGGGTGAATCTATGCTAGAGCATATATACACAATTATTATATTTAGCTATGTATTCATCATTGGAGCAGTGATTGGTAGCTTTCTCAATGTTGTAATTTATCGATTGCCGAACGAACAATCAGTAATCAAGCCGGGAAGTCATTGCCCTAATTGCAAACAAACATTGAAATGGTATCAGCTCATTCCAATTTTCAGTTACATGCTACAGAGGGCGAAGTGCCCCAATTGCAAAATAAAGATTTCTGTACAATATCCGTTGATTGAAGCACTTATTGGTTTATTATACATTTTGATTTATATGATATTTGGTTTTACTCCTTTAACACTTGTGTATTGGATACTTGTACCGTGTTTTGTTGCAATTACAATCATAGACATTCGGCACTATATCATACCTGATGAGATTAACTTACTCATATGTATTACAGGAATTATATCTTCCATAGCAGGTATTACATTGCCAATTACGGATGCCATTCTTGGGAGCATATTTGGTGGAGGAATCCTATGGATTTTAGCTTTTGCTTCTCGTGGTGGAATGGGTGGCGGGGACATTAAGTTCGCATTTGCCATAGGCTTGTTTACTGGCTGGAAGCTGATGTTTTTGATGCTTTTTATCGCGTCGTTACTAGGATTATTGTATGCCGTGCTACTTTCCTTCGCAAAAGGATTTAAAAGAAGAAGACAGATTCCGTTTGGTCCATTTCTCGTAGCTGGTGCAATGATTGTACTCGTCTGGGGAAATACAATACTTGATTATTACTTTTCTTTATTCCTATAGAATAGTGTAATAGGGAGAAGCTTCAAACAATATGATAATTATTGTTGTAGCATATAAACTATAGAAGGGGCTGTATGGTCCTATGAAATTCTTAGAGAAATATCTAAAAAAGAAAATTCAACATATCGGGCTTGACTTAGGCAGTTATTCGATAAAGATGGTTGAGCTTAAGCAAGGTGAAAATGATGATACTCATATGGTTGAGAATTATGGGATGCTTCCAATCCCTACGGATACTATCATCGATGGTGTGATTAAGAGACCAGATGTCATTCGCGATGCATTAGTGGACCTTAAGGAAGAACGAAATATCAAGAACAACGCTACCGTTACGATGGCTATTAGTGGTCGTAATGTCATCACTCGACCAATTAAACTACCAATTATGCCATTAGATGAACTGGATCAAGCGGTCCATTTCGAGGCTGAGAAATATATTCCGACACCACTGGATCAATTCTACTTGGATTATACAATACTTGGAGAAACGATTGTCGATAACACACCACACTATAACCTGCTACTGGCTGCAGTTCCGAAAGATATGATTAGCAACTTGATTCAGATAATTGAATCTGCCCATCTTAAGCCATATGCTGTGGAGATTGAGCCGTTATCGTTATACAGAGTATGGTGTTCCCATTACTATGATGAAGCTTTACCGAACCAAGCGATATTAAATATGGGTCATAGTAACTGCCATTTAGTCGTTTTTCAGAAGGATAACATTCAGTTCACGAGAGGTATTCCAGTTGCTGGACATCAAATCACCGATGCGATTGTTCATTCCATAGGGAAGGAAGTTGCTGTTGCTATAGATCTCAAGCATAAACAACGCGTGGGGAACATTGGGATAGAAGTCGTGCCCGAAGAAACAACGACATCCCCTTATGATGAATACTTAATTGGTGAGTCGATTACCGATATACTAAGCTCACTGACACAAGAGATTCAAAGATCTATTGATTTTTACCAGATGCAAGCGAAAGTGCGTCTTGACCGACTTATCATTACAGGTGGATCATCCAATCTTCAAGGGCTAGATGCATATTTAGAAGCAGAAATTGGCATTCCAGTCTTAGTAGGCGCATATAGTGAATTAGACCCAATGTATAGTCTTGCTACTGGACTTGCTATGAGGGAGTTTATGGAACGATAAGAAATCTGCACCATAAACAAAACTTAGCAATTGCAAGTCGTGAGCGCAGCAAGTACCTTAGTTGCTGTTACTTATGATCAGAATTCTATAAATTCTGATTATGTGAAGAAAGTCGTAGAATTTTATTGTGAAATAGGACCTTTGATGGTATAATTATATTAGTTTAATATGGGTGAACACCTGTATTTACTATACAAGCAAAAAACTTTTAGGAATGCTAAGATATTTAGTCTGTATGTGGTCACTTGGGCTAGATGGAGCGAGTAGTGAAACCGATCCGCACTTATTAATTATTTTTTACTTAGTAAGTTTGGTTCGGTTTTTATGTTCTGCCGATTCTGAATTTACGCATAAGATGTAACAAACAAAAAAACGGGAGAGTGAAAACATTGATGCGTTTCATGAAGAAAAGCAAGAAGAATCAAAAAGGTTTCACATTAGTGGAACTATTAGTAGTAATCGCAATCATTGGTATTTTAGCAGCGGTTATCGCACCAAACATTTTCGCACAGATTGAAAAAAGTAAGATATCAGCTGTAATTTCTGAGTACAGAGCAATTAAAACAGCCGCAGTCTTATATAGTACAGACAATAATGCAACAACTGTTGCTACATCTAACTTAAGTTCCTATTTAGAAAAACCAATTGGACCTGCACCTTTTACTGATAGTTATTCGATTACTGATGGCAAATTTTTAGCAGTTCCTGGTATTACAAGTGAGGTAGGCGACAAAATAGCACAAACTATTATTCGTACTAATGCTGGAACGGCAAATAGCGTTGATGTTTATTGGCAAGGTGGCTCTGCTCCAACTGGCACTAATACTGGAACACTTAACATTCGTTTACTACCATAATCTGTTTTTCTTGCAATCGGGAACAAACCCGACCTCATACGGGGTCGGGTTTTATGTTTATATTTGGCGGTGAAGCATGTCTTACCTTTCTATAACAAAATTATTTCATACGAAAAATCTATTGATTGCTTTCTTCATCATAGGAATCATAGCGTGGATTACTTGGATGCCTTTCTATATGTTTAAAGAAAATCAAATTAATGAGCGATTTATTCAGGCAGAACGTTCCATTAAATCTGCTACTGAGTCCTATCAGGCAGGAGATTTAGACACGGCGTTATTCCATTTAGAAATGGCAGATGAAATATATCCTAATTATTATCAAGTGTATTTACTTCGAGCAGATTGGTTATGGGAATCAGATAGGCATCTAGAATCAGTGGTAGCGTATCATCAGGCCTTACGAATCAATTATCATTGGGAACGGGCATATGAGCGGATTATTACGTTTTACGAGAACCAAGGAATGTATAATGAGGCAAACCGATATAGAGAACTTCTCGCAGATTTAGTTCCAGAAGAACAAGAAACAACAACTACATCAGAAGATAAGTTACCGTCTTATATAGAGACTGAATCAGAAAATCTATTTCAGCAAAAAGAGATAAGACGGGAGGAAATTTAAATGTTATCCCGTGTATCGTCTCAGAATATTATTGTTGGTCTAGTTGGATTATGTTTATTTTTGATTCCAATTGCTGTTCGTGTCATACCAGTCCATCAAGATACTCTTATAGGTGGATGGATGTGGACAATGTGGCAGTCCAAACTATATGGTGATTTTGATGGCTTCTTCTTAATAAAGAGTTATATATTGTATCTCTTAGGAATGGCTATAACGCTTTTGTTTCTACTCTTAGTTCGTAAAAAAGCGATACAAATAGAAAATGATGTAATTTTAAATGCAATGTATGTATTTGGTATCTGGATTGTTATTTCTGCCTATTTATCTGATTTTCCAGCCGAAAGTTTCTTAGGGTATCGTGACCGATATGAAGGCGTTTTTGTTATTATTATGTATATTTTAGTTTTGACGGTTACTCGGTATGTTGTAGCATCTCCTAAGAATGTATATTGGCTTTTAGTCTTTGCAACGAGTGGGGCAATTATAGTCGCTGTTATATCACTATGTCAATTTTATGGGTATAACCCTTTACAAGCTTCAAGTCTCGGGTTACTTATAAAAGGTGCAGACTATAAAGAGATAGCGAATTTCGGGAATTTCACTCATAGTGCATATGGGACTTTGTATAACCCCAACTATTTAAGTGGTTATATGAGTATTGTTTTTTTCATACCATTTGTATTCTACTTAAATACATCAAATAAATGGATAATTGGTATTTCCTTACCGATTCTATTATTATTCTGGGCATCCTTAATTTCAAGTAAGTCGAGTAGTGGTACGATGGCTGTGGGCGTTGGCATACTCATTGTTGTAGCATTAAGAATGCTATGGAAGTGGTATTCATGGAGAAAGCTTGCTATATTACTTATACTAATGATTGTAATTGTTGTAGGTATGGATGTATATGCAAATGGTGGGATGTTTAATGAATTTACAAGTATTTTCCATTATGGGGTGAATGTGTTTCAAGCTTTGATTAACAATACACCTGAAGAGAGAGTCAGTTTTCCTTCAACAGAAACTTCTAGTGACATTGAATATTGGAACTTGTTGCAAAAATACTACCCACACGAAAGTCCGCTAGATCGCTTAGGAAGTGGTCGAGGGTTTATCTGGAGAAATTCATTGGAAATGGTATACCAAAAGCCGATTTTCGGTTACGGTATGGAGACATTTGCTCACCATTTTCCACAGGGGGACTTGAGGAAGTTTAATGGGTTAGGACAGATGAAGATTATTGTCGATAAGCCTCATAATCTTTATTTGCAAATAGCAGTGGGAGCTGGGATTCCAGCATTACTTATTTTTATCATCATAAATTTATGTGTTTTATTACTTATTATAAAGAAAATATATGAAGACTATTTACATCAGAAAATCGATACATTACTGATTACAGCTACATTGATGATTGTAGCGTATCTTGTACAAGGAGTTTTTAATGATAGTACCATTGGAGTATCGATTCTATATTGGATTTTCCTTGGTGTTCTTTTAGCAGTGTTACGTTGGAGAGAGGCTAATCCCGTTTTTACACTTGACGAAAACGATAGATTGGAAGAGGGATGTCATGGAGAGTAAACGCGGTAATCATGAGCAACAAACTATTCATGGGCAACAATCTAATCATGAAATGACAGAGCAATTTGATAATAGTAATAAAGATAATCTGATGATTAAGAGCCGCAAAATCTCCATCTGGCGAATATCTATCATAACTATATTAGTTAATGCATTCCTATTTCTTGGAGTTCAATATGTACTAAATGAGATCGATGAAAATATATGTTCACACAGGTTAATAGCCTTCCGAAACGCTGTCATTTATTTTGAACAAATTCACAATCGTTTTCCTACTAGTTATGAAGAATTAGAAAGGGAGACGAAGTTGCTAGGAAAGCTTGAGAAAGGAAAGTATCGATGGGTACAAGGACAAGGGAGTGAATCGCCACAATTACATTGTTTAAAACATAATAGAAGTAGTAAAGATTTATATTTACATTAAACTACATTCAAACGTATTCTTTAAAAGATGAAAATTTCATCATGAGGTGATAACCATGTGTGAAACAATAAAAAAGAATCAAGGCTTTAGCTTAATAGAGGTTATTGTAGCGATGGTTATTATAGGGATAGTTGGTGCGTCCTTTAGTAGTGTTGTCTTCACTGGATCCAAAGCGAGTACTAGTAATAAAATGAAATTAGAAGCATTAATGATTGCGCAAGACGTTTTAGAAGAAATTAGAATTCAACGCGATTTATCAACAAACTTAGAAACGTGGAGAAGTACCCATTTTACGTTAGACAATGGACAATGGAAGGCAATCAGAACCCGTGATGGGATATATTTCTACGATACGATTCTCAATCTTTCCGATTATAATGGGAATAGGATGAAGGAAGTAATTGTAGAGGTTATACCACAAAATGGTGGTCAATCGGTTTTTCTAGCAACAAGATTTCGTAATTGATATGTTGTAGGGGGTGATGTCATTGAAACAGAACATAAATAATCGGTCAGGGTTAGCCTTACCATTAGTAATCCTGGTTGTTTTGCTAGTGACATTACTTTCTGGAGTTATGTTAACTGCTTTGAATAATGAATTTAGAACTAGAGCTGCAACGGAAGAAATTATATCGACGAAATATTTTTCGGAAGCTGGAATTGAGCATGGAATCACAGAAATAACGAAAATCATTGAAGATCAAATGGCAATCGCGAGAACAGGTGCGCAACTTTTACAAACAATAAATGTCACATTTGATACGATTCCTGGTTATGGGACGAATCAACTTATACAACATAACGGACAAACCTTAGGGCAATATGGTTATCTTATCGAAACTAAATTATCTGAAAGCTCATTAGTACAGAACTTGACTTTTACTGTTTTAGAGGTATCGACAGGAGTGTATCGTGCAATTCCCAATCATACTCGATTTAAGATTACTGCCAATGGTCAGAGATCAGGTAGTAAAAACTACCGTATAGAAGCAGAAGTCGATATAGGGATAAACTTTACAAACACTAATATTGAGCAAGTCCGAATTGCAAAATGGACGGAATTTCACTAATGGAGGTGAGCTTATGGATAAAAAAGGTTTTACACTTATAGAAATCTTAGTTGCTATAATTATTCTCTCCTTTGTAGCGAGTGCTGGATATAGCTTAATTAATACGAGTCATAAGATTGTATCCAAGCATACGGATTTAACAGATATGCGAAACGATTTAAGAATTGCACTAATCCAAATTACAAAAGATATTCAAGAAGCAGAAAGCGTAAATGGCCCTCCATATGTTTTTTATCAGAATGGGGGAATTCAAATATCATACCAATACAATTCAAGTACGAAGAAACTTTTACGTTTTGAGAATGCCATACAACAAACGCTTATAGAATCTGTAGAGTCTTTTAGTATAACCAGTTTAATTGGTACTGAGCAATTCCAAGTAGATGTTCGAGTAAATGGAGAGGACCATAACTTAATTATAACTAGAAGAATTAAAGGCAACTTAACGAATTTTGGTTCAATCGCAGGAGTTGTTAGAAACAGCATTAATAATCTACCAATTGCTAACGCAACTATTGTGGCACGAGCACAAGGGTCAAGTCTAGAATATTGGGCGCTTACTGACGCAAATGGACAATATTTGATTAGTGTACCAGAAGAAGCGTATGATGTAACCGCAAGTGCAACCGGTTATATTAATGGGACTCAAACTGTAAATGTAGGTTTAGAAGAAAATGTATCAAATATTAATTTCAATTTAAATCCGATTGCAACTGCACCTCAAATCTTAAGTTTTATCTTTGAAAAAGCTCAAAATCCTATGACAATACCAGCTAGCTATGCTGATTCAGCTGTTATTGGAACGATAGACCAGGTGACTCGAACCATTACAATTCAAATGCCTGCTGGTACAAATGTAACATCGTTGGTGCCAACGATTACAGTAACTAGTGGTGCTTCATTAAGCCCTCTGTCGGGCGCTGTTAGGAATTTCAGCACACCACAAACCTATACAGTTACAAATAGTGCAGGTTCAGTTGATTACGTTGTAATTGTGACTGTAGCATCGCAGAGCTACGCTGATTATCTATATAGTGAGAATATATTTGTACATGGTACTACGATTAATTTTTCTTCAGGCAGTGTGAAACTCAATACAGATCCAAACACGAACGGTACTTTGGTGATTAACAATCAAAATAATTCTAACTTGGTATTCAATCAAGGTGGCACTGAAATTTCATTAAAGAATATTCACATCGATAAATACGGTAATCAGGTCAACTTTACAAACAGTACTAAGTTAGGTGCTATTGGGATTACAGAACTGATTAATATTGGTGGGACTGTGATATTAGGTAATGGTTCAGCTGAAATAAATGGGAAAGCAGTATATATAGATGGCAGTACAACGTTTTCTAATAGTGGTAAAATTAATGGTGATTTAATCTTTCTAAATGGACCTGTCTCTATGAATAATGGTGGTGCCCAGATTTCAGGAAAACATGTTTATATCAATGGAAATACAACTATTACAAACGGAAACCATTTAGATGAAATATATGGAAGTGAATTAGTATATATAAAGGGGAATGTTTCTATTTCAAATGCTGCTGGTAATATTAGAGGTGGCGACATATACATTGATGGGAATGTTCATTTTAGTGGTAATGGCCCTAGAATTACAACAACTAATAATATTTATGTTAACGGAAGCATAACCTTTACTCATTCATCTGATTTAATGAGTGCTCAAAATATTTATGTTACAGGAACTGTTACAAAGGTACAAAGTGGAAATACAAGTGGACAGTTGCATAATGTAACATCAATATCATTTCCTGCCTTTCCTGTTATTCCACCGCAACCAACGTTTTCAATGCCTACTTTAAAAGCTGACAGTTGGTATTCGCCTAAAGGGTATGCATCAACTGGGCAACTAAATAGTAATCTAAAGATTTTCGCTAATAGTTATACATCTACATCTTGGAGACCAGATTGCACAAATGTGATTATTGTAAGTAAAGGGAATATCACTATAACAGGGTTAGGATCTAGTCGATTAACGGGAGTTTTTATAGCACCTAACGGAAGAGTAACTTTTGAAGGAGGAAGCTTTGAAGGGCTAGTTATAGCGAGAGATGGCTTCTTTATTACAAGTGGAAACACACCTGTTACATTTAGAAATATAAGCCACTATATTAATAATCCAGATGATTACCCGATAGAGTAGATTATGTATACTTATATACTACCTTTATTATGTCCCCGTTTGGTTACGGGGATTTTTCAGAAAAATATATTTTCTGGCAGGAAAATAGTGCTATCGCATAGAATTATTATCTCAGCAGCTTTACTAATACTCCCACTTCTATAAGTGGGAGTATTAGTAAAGCTAAAGCTTCGAAATAAGTGCAACTAAAGTTCAGGTGGAGTAAAGACTCCATCTGAACTAAGTTTTCTTTATAAGTACTATCGATTATGTTTATTCAGATGTAACAAGGAGAGGAAGGATTACATGTCAAAACAGAAGAAATTACTGATTTGTGATGATTCATTATTGATCCGTATGCAGTTAAAGGATTTCATATCAAGCTGTAATTATACCTTTGAAATTATTGAAGCGCAAAATGGTGAAGAAGCGTATCAAATGTATCTAGAGCATAAGCCTGATTTAGTGTTCTTAGATGTCGTTATGCCGAAATCCGATGGAATTGAGTGCTTACGCAACATAAAAGCCTTTGATCCAGCTGCGATTGTAGTGATGTTGACATCCATGGGTACGAAGGAAGTTGTGAAGGATGCATTACAAGCAGGAGCATCAGACTTCATGCAAAAGCCTTGGCAGAAGGATGTCCTGATTCATGTGATAGAAAAATTCATCCCTTGTGAGGTGGATTTCAATGCTTAGTCAATATTTCGGGAGCTTCCTTCTTAACAAAGGATATATTTCTAGTGAAATATTAAATGAATTATTAGAACAAGAGCAAAGCACCCGCATGAAATTAGGTGTTATTGCTGTGAGTAAGGGCTTATTAACAGCTGCCCAAGTGGAGCAGATTCATAATTTGCAGAAGTCGCAAGATAAGAAGTTCGGTGAATTAGCTGTAGAGCTAGGATTCTTCACAGAAGAAGATGTGGATAGCCTTCTGCAAGAGCAAAAGTCATCCCAGCTAGTCCTAAGCCAACTCTTAATTGATAAAGGAATTATGGACTTGCAAGCTTTAGAAAACGCAGTCAATGAGTATATGCAGGATTCGAATCTAACAGAAGCACAGTTCGAGGCTATGCAGAACGGGAATATTGGTGACCTGGTAGAAGTATTCCTACAGCTCCCAGATAACTCCCATACCCAAGAATATATGGATTATATGAGTCTCTTCCTAAGAAATGTCGTACGCTTTATTGACAGCACTCCAGTGTTCTTATTAGAGGACGCATTAAATACAGAACGTACAATGATTGCCGTGCAACAGAACCTAGTAGGAGATATAAACTTAAAGACTTATATGATCATGCCTGAATCTACTTACGTACCGTTTGCAGCTAGATATGCGCAAATGCGTATTGAAGAAAGAAATGAGCTGGCAGATGCATCGGTTACAGAGTTCTTGAATCTTCATAATGGAATCTTTGTTGTGAATATGTCAGAAGAAGACAAATCGGTGAATTTAACACCTCCAGAGGTTATGATGTTAAGTGACTTACCGCAGATTACTGAATCAGCAATCTGTTCCGTAGATACTGAATTAGGTGTGTTTTACTTAGCTTTAGTACCATAGGATTGCTACATAAGGTTGTACCGAGGGTACGGACTATAGAAGATTATTTTGTCTACTAGCTTTAGGGCTAGTAGACTTGTTTTTTCTAGTATCTTTGCTATATTAGAAAAGTCGGGAAAATAGCATATATCGCATTATGAAAAAATACAATAGATACAAGTTCTAGTTTGTCTTACGTCAGGAGGAAGATATGAGTATTTTAACGATTTTCTTAGTAGCATTTGCATTAGGGATTGACGCATTTTCCGTTTGTATTGGAATCGGTCTATGCGGAATCAAGAGGCGTCAAATTTTCATAGTATCAATCACTGTAGCAATCTTTCATATCTTTATGCCTCTAGCTGGGATGATTTTAGGACAGGTAGTGGGAGAATATATAGGAGCAGTAGCAAGCGTGTTCGGTGCTATTGTATTACTTGTCATAGGTTTCTATTATATTTACACGTATATTATGGAGACGATACGCAGTCGTAAGGATAGAGATTGCGCTCAGATAAGTGCAGAAGTATGCACAGAAGCATCCTTATTGAATAAACCATTTGGCTTATTCATCTTAGCTGGTAGTGTTTCGATTGATGCGCTGGCTGTAGGGTTTGGTCTGGGCGCACTAGGAATGGACCTCATACTCACGGTATTGATCATGGGTATTGTTGCTGGGATTATGACGTACGCTGGTCTTATATTAGGGAAACGTCTCGGATCTTCCGTTGGTGAAAAAGCAGAGCTGATCGGCGGAATCCTACTGGTAGGGATTGCGATATACTTACTATTGACAAAATAACGATTCGCTATTGCCAACTCTTTTGCAAATGGTATATATATGGAGATAGGATGAAATAGGGGGCATATTCGGATGGAGAATGTAAATAAGAAATGGCTTGCAATTTTTTTGGTTGCTACAGTGATAGCAGGAAGCCTTGGTTTCTCATTAGGATTGGTCTATCTTTCTCATACAAAAGATTTTTCAGTCATTAAAGATACAACAGAAATTGGACAAGTCGATACTACTTTACAAAACCATGAAGAGGCGTCAGACATTGCAGTCGCGCCAGATGACCAACTCACACAATCAGACAATTCGCCGATTTCACAATCACAAACGGCGAATAAAGAACAACTAGCACTTCCTGCAGACGCTGCTCTAACGAAGATTGCCATCGATGTACCTGCTACTGCATGGCATTTCGTTCAAGGTGGGGCATATACTAGTCGGGTCAATGCGGAGAAGGTACGTGACAGTCTGCTAGAGTACGGAATTACTCCAGGGGTAATGACGAGAAATTCTGAGCGATTCAATGTCATGATCTTCGTTTCTAATATGAAGTCGCAATCCGATCATATGATTCAGCAGTTAGCGCATACGAAGGTCAATATGTATACGCGTACACAAACCATCAAACCGATTGCTTTTCATATATTTGTGCCAGAGTTTGGTCTTACAGATGCATCCTATATGCTTGGGGAGAGGATGGTTGGCTTTCTATTAGAGATGGCACAAGTCAGTTATCGTTTAGCGGATGAGAAGGGCACATATCCTGACTTACAAGATAATGTTCTACAGTTACAACGGCTAGCGAACAACATTAAGGTGCAAATGGACATGCTGCATGGGTATGAAGAGAATAACGCACAGCAATTAAAGATTTGGCAAGAACATTTAGTGGAAATCGATAAGCTATTATTAGACAAGCCGAGTGCAGAGTTAGGATGGAAGCTACAGCATCACCTAATGGAATTAATCGAACAATTGTAGAAAAAATAAAAAAATAGTTCTAAACGGAATCTTCCTCCATATAATTACCATAAGTAGACAAGCTATGGGGGGAGATTTTTATTATGAAAACTCGTTGGTTACCAATTGTGGGAACATCGCTTTTAGCTAGTGCTTGTGGTATCTTACTCGGAATGCTAGTCTTATCGTTAATGACGAATACAAGTGTACAAGCTGACCATAATATTACTACGAGTGCTACTGAAATGCCGAAGGTTGTACAAGCATCGCAAGTCAATGATAAACAGCCAGAAAACCTTGAGAAACAAAACCTTGAGAAACAAACCGAAAGTATGCCACCCAATAACCCATTGGTAGCTTCGCAGGATATACTGGTAGACTCCAAAGTCCCAGGTAATACAGTAATAGCTTTAAAAAGCCCTGAGTATCAAACGAAAATCGTTGCATTCCCTGCAACAGAACTATTTTTCGTACAAGCAGGCGTGTTCAACGATGGGAAGTTTGCGCAGCCAATTGCAAATCAGTTCTCTAACAAAAATATAAAAGCTGTGCTAATTGCAGAAAAGCCAACGCGACTAATGGTGGCTACAGCGTTAACACGCAAACAATCGGATTTGATGGCTAAGCAACTAGCGGATGTTGGGGCAGAGCTCTATGTGAAAGACTTAGAAATAACTCCGAAACCCACCACCATTCATTTTATAATAAAAGAAACGGTATTACAGGACGAGAAAAGTAAAGTAATCACGGAAGAAATGTTGGCACGTACATATCAGCAATATGTGAAAGAGATTACAACCGTGAGTCACGAACTTGTCATGGGAAGAAAAATAGGGGTACAAGGTCTACTGGACACAACCAATGAGCTACAGGCACATGTAGAGGAATTACTAGCGTACCCTGGTAATGAGAAAAACGAAATCCTGGTACAATGGAATGAACACACGAAAGCTACAGCTCAACTACTGACAGGACAGGCAAAAGAAAAGTCACTTGGGTGGAAGTTGCAAGAGCAAGCATTACTGATGTTCAAAAACTTTAAAGTTTCGTAGTGACTAGTTCTATACATGAACTTTTATACGTGACTAGTTCTATACGCTAGAATTTGAGAAATAGTACTAATTGATTGTTGTAGAGAGTCCTTTGTTTTGTTACACTATGAATGATGTGTAACAATGAAGGACTTTTTTTACTACTGTTTGGAAATGTGAGGATGAGACATGGCAAGAGCCCAGCAATCTAAGTTAGTATTAGTCATAGTATTAGTCATAGGGTTACTACTAGGGAGTATTATTGGAGATATTTTAGGAAAACTAGGAGTACCATACATATCTGAATCGAAAGAGGTTCGCTGGCACCCGGCTGGTGATTTTCTCATTCTCATCTGGGATGTGGATTTGGCTGTGCGCGTGAATTTAGCCAGTGTGCTAGGACTAGCTCTTGCATTTTGGATTTTCCGAAAGTTGTAATATAATACAACAAACATTACAAGTTCAGTAGAAGGGAATTTTCTATGAATAAGAAAATAATCTTAGCATCCCAGTCTCCTAGGCGAAAGGAATTGTTACAGGGGTTGGGATTATCTTTTATTGTCATTTCTAGTTCTGTCGATGAAGAGGAAGCTGTTCTAACACTCAATCCTCAATCACCGGAAGCGTTAGTTCGTATGCTGAGTGATATTAAAGTTCAGGACGTTGCAAAGCATCAGCACGAAGGTATTATTATAGGCGCTGATACGATCGTTGTCTTAGGAAATCAGATACTGGGGAAACCAAAAGATGAAGCGGATGCGCGTAACATGCTGAAACAATTATCCGGTAACACCCATTTAGTGATTTCAGGAGTAACGATTATGGATGTGGTATCTCAGCAAAAAGAGACTTTCCACGTAAATACGGAAGTTGATTTCAAAACAATCTCTGAATCTGAACTGGCTGGATATTTACGGATTGCGAATTATATGGACAAGGCTGGTAGCTATGCGGTTCAGGAGCATGGCGCGCTATTTGTGACAGGAATTAGAGGCTGTTTTTATAATGTTGTAGGGTTACCTATCTATCAAACGGGACAAACTCTAAAAAAGTTTGGCATTGATATCTTGGGAAATCCAGAACTCGTGTGAAATATAATACCCGTTTGGAGGTTTCGTTATGAAAAAAGCTGTCGTTAAGGAGACATATATGCTTCGAGACCTACCACCAGAAGAACGACCAAGAGAAAGAATGATTCATCATGGCCCAGAGACTATGACGAATGCTGATTTATTAGCAATTATTCTGCGCACTGGCTCTACTAATGTATCTGTGCAACATTTGTCAGAACAAGTATTGAGCCATTTTGACGGATTGCATGGCTTACTCCAATCCACCGTTGAGGAAATCACAGCAATCAAAGGGATTGGGCCAGCCAAAGCAGTTCAAATAATGGCTGCAATTGAGCTTGGTAGACGCATTGCTAGGCATAAAAAGGGAGATACTTATACTATACGGACACCAGAAGACGGAGCGAACTATATTATGGACGAACTCCGACATTTGCAACAAGAGGTATTTGTTACGTTGTATCTCAATACGAAGAATCAAGTGCTTAGTCATGAACGGATTACCACAGGTAGTTTGAATTCATCAATTGTTCACCCTAGAGAAATATTTAAAGGGGCACTTAAGAGAAGCTGTGCCTCTATCATTTGCATACACAACCATCCGAGTGGCGATCCTTCACCGAGTAGGGAAGACATTGAAGTAACGAAACGATTAGTAAGCGCAGGAGAGATTCTAGGCATAGAAGTTTTAGATCATATTATTATTGGAGACAATACCTATTATAGTTTGAAAGAAAAAGGACATATGTAAGATACGTGGTGCACATGAAGGGAGAAAATATATAATGTTTGGTTTTACTAGGGATATGGGTATCGATTTAGGAACAGCGAATACGCTGGTATATGCGAAAGGACAAGGGATCATTTTAAATGAGCCGTCTGTAGTAGCAATGAGAACAGATTCTAAGCAAATTGAAGCTGTTGGTGAAGCAGCGAAAAATATGATTGGACGTACGCCAGGAAATATCGTGGCAATCCGCCCTATGAGAGATGGAGTTATTGCTGATTTCGAGACAACGGCGACGATGCTTCGCTATTTCATAAAGAAGGCGAATAAGTCACAAGGGTTTTTGTCTCGTAAGCCTAGGGTTATGGTTTGTGTGCCTTCAGGTATTACAGCTGTAGAGAAACGCGCTGTCGAAGATGCGACGTTACAAGCGGGTGCACGTGAAGCGTATACGATTGAGGAACCAATGGCGGCAGCGATTGGTGCTGGATTACCTGTTCACGAACCGACGGGGAGTATGGTAGTAGACATCGGTGGGGGAACTACAGAAGTTGCTATTATCTCGCTAGGCGGTATTGTAACGAGCCGTTCTATTCGCGTTGCTGGTGACGAGATGGATGAAGCGATTATTCAGTACATTAAAAGAGAATATAACCTTATGATTGGTGAGAGAACAGCAGAACAGATGAAAATGAGCATTGGTTCTGCAATCGTTCCTGATGATAACGAAACAATGAATGTGCGTGGTAGAGATTTAGTCAGTGGCCTACCAAAGACTTTAGAAATTTCTGCATCAGAGATATGTGAAGCTTTATCTGATACGGTATTTAGTATCGTGGAGGCAGTAAAGGTAACTTTGGAGAAAAGTCCACCAGAGCTTGCAGCTGATATTATTGACCGTGGTATTGTTATGACGGGTGGCGGCGCATTACTGAAAAATCTAGATCGACTGCTTTCTAAGGAAACTGGAATTCCAGTGCTTGTGGCGGAAGATGCTTTAGATTGCGTAGCGATTGGTACAGGTAAAGCGTTAGAAAATATACACTTATATAGTGCGAAATCAGGACTCCTAAGTAGATAAAGAAAACTTAGTTCAGCTGGAGTATTAACTCCAGCTGAACTCTAGTTGCACTTATTTCGAAGCTTGGCGGCACTTATAAAAGTGGGAGTATTAGTAAACGCCGCTGAGTTAAAAAGATTGGTTGGGGTGTAAAGAGTGGATAACTGGTTTGGCAACCGTCGGTGGTTATTTATATTTGTATCAATTATAATTCTCGCCCTTGTGATGAGCATGACGATTAAAGAACGAGAGAATATTACTTGGGTAGAACGAGCAGTGATTGATGCATCAGCATTTGTACAAAAATTATTTTATAAGCCCGCTAACGCAGTAGTGGGCTTATTTGACGATATTCGAAAAATGCGACAGCTTTATTCAGAGAATAAAAGAATGACGGAAGCCTTGAGTCATATGGAATATATTCAGGCCGAATTGCGAATCGTAAATGAAGAGAATAAAAGGATTCGTGAATTACTAGATTTTAAAGAAACGATTCGAGACTTTGATGTCATTGCTGCCAATGTGGTTGGCCGTAGTCCAGTCCGTTGGGATAATATAATTACTATTGATCGTGGGCGAAAGCATGGCATAGAGAGAAATATGGCAGTCATCAACGAACAAGGGTTAATAGGCAAAGTTTATACCGTATCGAATTATAGCGCTAAAGTATTATTGATGACGGACAGTCACGCACCATCGGGAATATCCGCTTTAATCCTGGGGAAAGAAGAGAGCTTTGGTGTGATTGAGGAATATGCACCTCAGCATGGGTATTTACTGATGAGTATGATTAAGCCTGATGTAACTGTCGAAAAAGGAGATTTAGTCGTAACTTCTGGATATGGGGAAGTATTTCCCAAAGGATTAGTCATCGGCACTGTACAGGCGGGTCGTAAGTCGGAAGGTGGTCTGACGCAGAGCATTTATGTCGAACCAGCAGCACTTACCAACAACCTGCATGAAGTGTTGGTAATTAAAAGAAGTCTAATGATAGATCAAGATTTTCATGATACAATAGAAGAGGCGAATGAAGGACAACCGCCGGCTGGGGGGATTGGTTCTTAGTGTATTACCTAGCGATTGGCGGACTTATGTTACTAATGGTTTTTATTCAATCCACGGTTTTATCGATTGTATTTCCAATATTCACTGCTACTAACAGCTTTAGTGTGCCGAACTTGGCCATTATTGTTCTTACCTTTATTTGCCTTTTCCGAAATGACAAGAACATTGTATATGTTGCATTTATTGTGGGCTTCTTACAAGATATTGTATTTGGCTCTTATGTTGGTTTATATGCGTTTACGTACCCGTTCGTGGCATATTGGGCGAATATTACGTTTCGTATATTTATTGATCGGCATGTTGTAATTTTTATAGTTGCGGTCATATTGGCTTTCTTTACCTTCGAGTTTTTGGTATGGGGAATCAATAGTTTATTTGGTTTGATTGAAGTTTCATTTATGCAAGCCTTTGATCGATACTTCTGGGGAAGTGTCTTATTGGGTTCGGCACTTGCAGCAATCATTTACTCACCAATTATATTGTTCTTACAGAGAAGAGGGATAGTCATCCATGAATAAGGAAGAATCTCACGTTCCCCGTCGACTGAATTTTTTGTTCTTTGTCGTATTTATTTTTTTCGCTATATTGCTGTTACGTTTGGCTGGGGTTCAACTAGTAAAAGGGGCCGAATATTTACGATTATCGGAAAGTAATAGCACAACAATATTATCAATGCCTGCTCCAAGAGGCTGGATTAGTGACCGAAACGGTAATTTACTTGTTACCAATCGACCTGCTTTCGTAGTGACTTTTAGTGAAGTCACGAATCAAAAAATTAACCACGAAGACGTAGCGGAAAAGCTAGAGCATGTCCTAGAAGTACCTAAAGATGAAATCCTAAAGGCAATGGATGTTACGCCCCCAAGAAGATTGCCGCGCTTTCTTCCGCGACAGTTAAAGACGGATGTCGATGAAAAGGTAGTGGCATATATAACCGAGCATAAAGATGACTTGCCTGGGATTAATGTTGTGGTAGAGCCAATTCGTGAATATAAATATAACGATTTAGCTGTTCATGCGATAGGCTATATTAGCCCAATCCCTGAACATATGAGAGAACATTATCGTGACCTTGGATATCGCCTTGATGAAAGGGTTGGTATCGATGGTGTTGAGAAGCAGTATGAAGAATACTTACGCGGTAAAGCAGGAAAACGTACAGTAGAGGTCAATAGATTCTCACAACCAATAAAAGAAGTTGGGGTAGAAGCTGCGGTGCGCGGTGGTGACCTAAAGTTAACGATTGACATGCGCTTGCAGGCAGAAGCTCAGAAGATTATTGTCGAACAGCTAGAAATTCTGAGAACCCGTCCGAAGGATCCGATTCCAGGAGTGAATGAAGCAGTCGCAGTGGTGATGAACCCGATGACTGGTGAAATTCTTACATTAGCTAGCTATCCAAGCTATGATCCAAATGTTTTCACCCGTCGCTTGACGCAAGAGGATGTTGACTATTTATTCACTACTAAGGGGAACAAACCGCTATTAAACCGTGCAGTGGATGCAGCTTATGGGCCAGGTTCAACGGTGAAAATGGCAACAATCATGATGGGACTCCAAGAGGGAGTGATTACTCCCAATACGCAAATCTATGATAATGGTTCGATTCAAATCGGCACGTGGACGCGGCCGTTTCGAAGCTGGGCTTGGTACCGTGGGGGACATGGTTGGAACGATCCAAAACAAGCGTTACAGGTTTCTAATAACGTATATATGTACAACATCGCTCTATGGCTCAGTGGTTATCCGAATGCGAAAAATATGAACTGGGGGCACGTGCGTAACGTGGCACCTACATTACGAGAAAAATTCAAATATGATTGGCAAAGAAATCGTGACTTACCACCTACGATTGAGTTATTTAAAAAGTATTTTAGCATGTTCGGTTTAGGAGTAGAAACCGGCGTCGATCTTCCGAAAGATAGCAAAGGTTGGCCAATGAATGTAACGGAAATTGGAGAACTAGCGTATACGGCGATTGGACAGAATATGACACTTACTGCAATGCAATTGGCGCAGTATACAAGCACGATTGCTAACGGTGGAGAACGCTTAGCTCCTTATCTCGTAAAAGAGATTACGGATAATAGCGGTAACATTCTATTCAGTAGAGATAAGGAAGTGCTTAATAAAGTAGAGGTTGCCCCACAATATATCTCGATTGTTCAAGAAGGTATGTTAATGGTGACGAAGCCTGGAGGAACGGCGTATAATACGTTTCGGGATTTCCCAGTTCCTGTAGCGGCGAAGACAGGTACTGCAGAAACAGGAGTACAAGGGAATACAACAGCGACTTTCGTCGGATATGCACCGTATCAAAATCCGGAAATTGCCATAGCAGTAGTCGTACCAAATGGTGGTGGCGGCTCTGATGCTAGTGGTGCGATTGCTAGAAGAATCTTAGATTATTATTTCCAATTGAAAAGGGAGCCTTAAGGCTCTTTTTTTGCACTTTGTGCAGGAGAAATTTCCATTCATATCGAATTAGAGTATACAGCAGATATTGTCATTCAACGTCAACTGATTGATTGTTGACTAAGAAGGGAAGGTCTAAATGGAAGAAAAGGACGTACAGCCACAACCAAAGAAAAAAAATCTAGTTACTATCAAAGGTAGTAATGAAGGATTATCTTTTATATTAAATGACGAAGAACCCTTTTCTTATGTTGCTGAAGAGTTGAAACAGAAAGTCCGTCGAGAGTTAAGTACGCTTTTAACAGGACCAATGGTTCGTATAAAAATAGATTGTGGATCACGGGAAATTACAGATAAGCAAAGAAAGCTACTAGAAGAAATTATAGCATTAAAAGAAAATCTTATTCTAACTAGGATTGATTCTGTATGTACTACTCCAGATTTAAATCTGGAACAAGATTATGACAACTCGAGTGGAAGAACTGAAGGGCAGAATTCTGAACAGCAGAAACCAGAGCGACAGAAAACAGAAGTCGTACATATAATTCACGATGATTCTGCTAAGTTATATCGCGGGACCATTCGATCGGGGCAAGTGATTGAACATGATGGGAACCTGGTGATTTATGGAGATGTGAATTCAGGCGCCAAAGTAATGGCAACTGGTGATATAATGGTACTGGGTAGAATTATGGGACTCGTCCATGCTGGCAGTAAAGGTGATAAAGAGCGAGTCGTTGCAGGGTCTTCATGGGGTAGTATACAGGTACGGATTGCAGATTGTATTGGAAAAGCTACGCCAACCTCTCAAGAGAAGGAAGGATATTGTTTAACGATTGCATATTTAGATGAATATCGTATTCAATTTCAACATAAAAAGCATTTAACGAATTAGGAGTGGAGAAAAAGATGGGTGAAGCGATTGTTGTCACATCGGGAAAAGGTGGAGTTGGCAAAACTACGACTTCTGCCAACGTAGGAGCTGCTTTAGCAATTCTAGGCAAGCAAGTATGTTTAGTAGACACGGATATTGGCTTACGTAACTTAGATGTTGCCTTAGGCTTAGAAAATCGTATTATTTATGATTTGTTAGATGTGGCAGATGGGAACTGCAAGCTGAAACAAGCGTTAATTAAAGATAAAAGATTTGATAGTTTATTCTTATTAGCAGCCTCACAAACTAAAGATAAGAACGCTCTAGAAGAAGACCGTATGAAAGAGATCATTAGCCAGTTAAAAGAAGAATTCGACTATGTGATTATAGATTGTCCTGCTGGTATTGAAAAGGGCTTCCAAAACGCCATTGTGGCAGCAGACCGTGCAATCATTGTGGCAACGCCTGATGCTGCTGCGGTAAGAGATGCTGACCGAGTGATTGGCCTGTTAGAAAAAGCGTCCATGAAACGCATTGATCTAATTGTGAATCGTGCGAATTCTAAGCTCATGTCTGAGAAAGATATGCTAGATATTGATGAAGTGGTGAGCATTCTATCGATACAACTGTTAGGCGTCGTTCCAGATGACGAGAATATCCTTCGTGCGAATAATAAAGGCGAGCCTGTGGCAATGTTAACAGAACCATTAGCTTCTAAAGCGTATCGTAATATCGCTCGTAGAATTTTAGGAGAGACAGTACCATTACTTGACGTGCGTCAATCAAAAGGCGGATTCTTCAAAAAAATCAAAAGCATTTTTTCATAACCATGTAAAACAAAGTCCTTGAGCATATCGCTCAGGGACTTTTTTAGTCATATGTATATTTGTCCATGCATAGGATGTATCAGTAGACAAGTATTGAATAGTAGGTGACGAAGATGCGGATAAATTTAGAAGGTGTAAAAAGAAGAAGAGAAGATATGATTGATCAATTGAAATTTGGATCGAATTATTCGATTCCGTATGCGAGACAAGCTAGTCCAATGGAGAGTTTTGCAAAAAACAACAAGAGCTCTAGTAAATGGATAATACAATCAGTATTAGCCTTAACTTTAGTTTTTGGAACGGTGTTTATTAAGCAAATTCCATCACCATGGGCACAATCGAGTGTGACATTTGTTCAAGAAGTCGTGACGCGGGACTATAACTGGGAGGGAGCACTGCAGGTAATCACAGATCAGAACTTCTGGAGCAAGGAAGCGCTTTTACCTGCAGGTAGCAATTTAGACCCTTCATTGCATAATGAATTCGGTAAGTTTCCGAATGACCCATTATCTGTACCTGTTTTCCAACCATTTGTACCTGATGGGGACACGAATGCCAACTTAAATAATAATCCAAATGCGGAATCTAACGGGAATTCTAATTCGAATTCAAACACTAACACAAATACGGCTCAGAACGCACAGAACCCAAGTCTTCCCAATTCTGAAGTGAAAACTTCAGAGCTGATGATGCCGATTGATGGGCTATTAGTAAGGAAGTTCACGGACGAAAAACCTTACATTGAATTTATAGCCTTTGACAATAAAAATGTCGTCGCTGTGACAGATGGAAAGGTGAAACAAGTAGGGCATAACGAGTTGAACGAACTTCTCGTATACGTGGAGGATGCCAATTATACGTATGTGTATGGGCGATTAAAAGAGTCGAATGTGAAAGTCGGAGATACGGTGAAAAAAGGGCAGAAAATTGCAACGGTGAGTCCGACCAATGAAATCGATTTACTTTTATTCCAAATTATCAAGGGAGATAAGGCAATTGATCCAGAGCTAATATTGCCATAAGAGGTAATGTGATGAAACTACGTATCCATTGGTTATTTATAGCTTTCTTAATCTATATAGGGTATACAGGGCAGTTGTTCGAAGCACTGCTCTTTTTTGTCATTGTAGTAATTCATGAACTGGGTCACGTCTTTGTCGCCAAGAGCTTTGGGTGGAGGGTGACAGAAATTGAATTCTTACCCTTCGGTGGAGTAGCGAAAGTGGATTGGAGTTTTAAAGGGTGGCCGAAGGAAGAAAAGCTAGTAGCAATCGCAGGACCGATTAATAACTTGATTATGATTGCCATCTGTTTAGGGCTTTATCAAGCGGGTATAGTAGAGCGAGAACTGACCTTATTTTTCGTGAAAGCTAACCTACTGATTGCTGGGTTTAATCTGTTGCCAGCATTACCTTTAGATGGTGGTAGAATATTTCGTGCCATGCTATCACAAGAGCATGGCTGGCTTGAAGGAACGAAGATAGCGTATCGATATAGCTTTGGTATTGGTGGGATGTTAATTGCCATTGGCGTTATTATGCTGATGTTTGGCTATCTGAACATTACGTTTCTAGTGTTGGGGACTTTTCTGCTCATAGCCACGTATATTGACCGCAAGCAATCGAAATATCAGCAAATGTACTTATTTTTACATAAAAACTACAATCAGCAGGAAAAGGTGAATTCCTCTACCGCCATTAAGCATATTTCCGTTCCAAAAGAGGAAAGAATATCTAAAGTTTTGAAAGTATTTTCCCCTGGCATCACGACTATTGTATGGGTTATGGACAATAATAAGATTATCGGTACTCTAACAGATTTTGAAATTCTGGAAAAAGTTTTTGATAAAGAAGTGCCTGTACATGAAACGGTATCGAAGATTTTGTAGTATATATTATGATGATTCTTAAGGAAATCTTTGATACAATATAGACAACTTTGTTTTGAAAAATTAGGGGGCTCATCATGGAACCAATTTGTCAGCATGAGATTCTGACACAAGTAGAGAAGCCTGCTCGTTACGCTGGGAACGAGTGGAATATAATCGTGAAAGATCATGAGAAAATGGATGTTACCTTTGCACTGGCATTCCCTGACGTATATGAAGTAGGGATGTCTTTCTTAGGTTATAAAATTCTATATCATATCATTAATGCACGGGAGAATTTTTATGCAGAGCGCGCCTTTGCTCCATGGGTCGATATGGAACAAAAATTGCGTAGCCGTGATCAACTGTTACATAGTTCAGAAACGAAGACTCCTTTAAAGGATTTCGACTTCGTTTCGTTCACATTGCAATACGAAATGAGTTATACAAACATTCTTAATATGTTAGACCTAGCGGGCATTCCGATGTATTCGAAGGATCGTACAAAAGAGGACCCACTAGTAATTGGTGGTGGTCCTAGTGCGTTTAATCCTGAACCGATTGCTGATTTTCTCGATTTAGTGGTTATTGGTGAAGGGGAAGAGGCAGTCATTGACCTTGCCAATGTGTATAAAGAGATTCAAGGCAAAGAAGGAGTTACGAGAGAAGAAGTGCTGATGCATTTAGCGCAGATTCCTGGTATCTATGTGCCGCAATTCTATGATGTTACCTATGGTGAAGACAGCAAAATCACTTCGATTCGACCGAATCGCGATGGGATTCCAGAGAAGATTGAGAAACGCGTGCTTAAAGACTTAGACGCGGCAGAATATCCTGAGGATCTAGTAGTTCCGTTTTTAAACATCGTTCACGATCGCGTTATGCTAGAAATCCAACGCGGTTGCACTAGGGGCTGTCGTTTTTGTCAGGCAGGAATGGTGTATCGACCAGTGCGTGAGCGCAAAAAAGAAAATCTGCGCAAAATTGCTCGTACCTTAATTGATAAAACGGGTTACGATGAGATATCCTTAACGTCTTTAGCAAGTAATGACTATACGCAGATTCAAGAACTGATTCATGAATTGTTAGAAGAATTCAAGGACAATCGTATTAGCATCTCTTTACCATCCTTGCGTGCGGATAAGTTCTCTGTCGATCTTGCAGAGAAACTGCAACAGGTGCGCAAATCTGGGCTAACTTTTGCACCGGAGGCGGGTAGTCAAAGGATGCGGGACGTCATTAATAAAGGTGTAGAAGAACAGGATTTAATTGATGCAGTAACTAGCGCGTTCCGTTCTGGGTATAAACAGGTCAAGCTATACTTCTTGCTAGGATTACCAACGGAAACGGATGAAGATGTGGTTGGGATTGCTGACCTTGCCGACAAGGTTGTCGATGCATATAAAGCGGTCAACGGTGGGAAGGCCAAAGGTTTACGTGTGACTGTAAGTACTTCGTTGTTCGTACCGAAGCCGCATACGCCGTTTCAGTGGGTTGGACAAGTTACGAAAGATGAGTTACATAGAAGAAGATTAATTTTGCAAAACTCGTTTCGCTCGAAGGCGATTACGTATAATTGGCATGATCCTAACGTGAGTTTCCTTGAGGGGGTCATATCTAGAGGGGATCGCCGATTATCGAAAGTGATTTATCAAGCATGGAAAAATGGCTGTAAGTTCGATAGTTGGACTGAGCAATTCCGTAACCGCGAATGGTTACAAGCCTATCAACAAGTTGGCATCGATCCTGAATCGTATGCTTTTAGACAATATGGGTTTGATGAAATATTACCTTGGGAGCACATAAGTTCAGGTGTATCCAAAAAATATCTAAAATTAGAATACGAGCGTGCCTTATTAGGCAAGACCATAGAAGATTGCAAGACGAACAATTGTACAGGCTGTGGTGTCTGTCAATCCCTTGGTGTAGATGTTGTGGTTTGGAAGGGAGAGGAAGCATAATGGCAATTACGATTCGAGCAAGATTTTCTAAGGGAGATGCATTGCGCTATATTTCTCACCTTGACCTTCAACGGATGTTCGGTAGGGCACTACGCAGGGCTAATATTCCTGTGGCTTATAGCCAAGGGTTCAATCCACATCCACGTCTATCCTTTGGTTCAGCTTTGGGTGTCGGAACCACTAGCGAAAGTGAATTCATTGATGTCGATTTGGCTGAAATGTTAGACGAGCAAGATTTTATCACGAAGATGAATAAAATCTTACCTCCGGGCTTTTCGATTGAAGAAGCTGTAATCTACGAGACAGAGGAAGGCGCCAAGCAGAAGACGCTTATGAGTGTGATTAACACTGCTGAGTATGAGATATATTTCTATCCGCGAGAATCTAAAGTCACGATAGAGCTAGAACAAGCTTTAGCTGCATTAGATAAGCTCAATGAAACTCAAGAGTGGATCGTATCAAGATTCAGTAAGAAGAAAGATAGAGAATTAGATATTAAGCCGTTCGTCTATTGGATGGAAATTGTGTTCGATGAGCAGGTCATGATTCTGAAAGCGATGGTGAAGTCAGGCAGTGAGGCGAATGTCCGACCGGATGAACTAGTAACTGCGCTTAAAACCTATGGTGATTTACCAGAAATGCCATACCATATCCATCGTAAAAAGTTAGGAATTATCGATGAAACTAAGAGTATTAAGCAACCATTTTAGTCCAATTAGATTTCAATAGATTTTGACAGAATGTGAGTAGATGTCATGAGCAAAAAGCTGATTATCAATTGTGATAGTAGAGAAATTCGCGTAGGCGCCATAGAGAATGAGAGGCTGGTTGACCTATATATTCAACGACCGGAAAATCAACGTGTTGTAGGCAATATATATAAAGGTCGGGTCGAGAATGTGCTACCTGGGATGCAGGCAGCGTTTATTGACATTGGACTGGAGAAGAATGCATTCCTATATGTTGATGATGCAGTGCCTACCAACCATTCTGGCGGAGCCAATAATCCTACGAATCTAGATATTCAGAATGTATTGCGTCAGGGACAAGAGATTGTTGTTCAAGTCATTAAAGAGCCCTTTGGCACAAAAGGGGCCCGAGTCAGTACGAACATTAACATCCCTGGGCGTTATGTGGTGTTGATGCCACTGTCAAAATATATTGGAATCTCGCGGAAAATTGAAATGGAACTGGAGCGTGAACGATTACGTACCATTTCCGAGGGTTTATTTGGTAAAGAACAGATGGGCCTTATTGTCCGTACAGTAGCTGATGGAGTAACGGATCGTCAGCTTGAGGTAGACTATTTATACTTAAAAGGTTTATGGGAAAAGGTGCAGAAAAACCTCACGAAGGTGAAAACACCTGGACTCGTACATCGAGACTTAGAGATATTGCCACGCGTTATCCGTGATGTGTTCACGGAAGATGTCAATGAGGTTGTCATCGATACCTACGAAGATTACGTAGCGATCGTTAAGATTATTGAAAGCATTGCACCGCACAAAAAGTCTTGTGTGACTCACTATAAAGGAAAAGACCCAATTTTCCATCATTATTTAATCGAGCAAGAGCTGGATAAGGCGTTAAAACAGAAGGTTTGGCTGAAAAGCGGCGGATATCTAATCATTGATCACACAGAGGCGTTGACGGTTATAGATGTCAATACTGGGAAGTTCGTTGGGCAGAGCAGTCTGGAAGAGACTGTCGTCACTACTAACGTGGAAGCGGCGAGAGAAGTAGCATTCCAGCTCCGTTTGCGGAATATTAGCGGAATTATCATTGTCGATTTTATCGACATGCACATAGAAGGCAATCAACAAAAGGTCCTTCGTGTCCTAGAGGAAGAATTGAAGAAAGACCGTAATAAAACACATTTGCTAGGAATCACTAAATTAGGATTAGTAGAAATCACACGCAAAAAAGTACGGAAGAGCCTGAATGAATTTATTATGGGGACGTGCCAAACCTGTCATGGAACAGGAAAGACATGGTCTAAGGAAGCAACGACGAATAAAATCGATAGAGAAGTACGACATTTCCTTCGCTACTCTAAAGATGATGCGATTGTCATTGAATTACATGAAGATATAGTCTCGGAATTTAAGGGTGAGCAAGAGGAACATATTCATAGATTAGAAGATGAGTTCGGTAAACGGATTTTTATTCGCATCAAGAAGCATGTCCCGTTACAACATTTTAATATTGTGTTCTCAGGGGAAGTGCGTGATGCTACTCGCATTGCTAAATTGACGAACTTTAATTAATGAACTGTAATAAAAAGTTGACACCTAGTGGCAAAACGTGATATTCTATTTTGAGCAGTGTGCCAATGGGTAAATCCTCCGGCATACTTCAACCGCACGGAAAAGGTCTTAAACTACGGAAGTAGTACCTTTACATCGGCGAGTCTAAGTTAATAGGAGGTGCAAGTATGTACGCAATTATCGAGACAGGTGGTAAGCAATACAAGGTTGAGCAAGGAACTGAGCTTTATATCGAGAAGTTAGATGTTGAAGCTGGTGATGTTGTTAACTTTGATAAAGTATTGTTTGTTGCTAAAGACGGTCAAGTTCAGGTTGGAAGCCCTACAGTTGCTAACGCTACAGTAACGGCTAAAGTTGAGAAGCATGGTCGTGGAGAAAAGATCATCGTTTTCAAATACAAGTCCAAGAAGAACTACAAGAAAAAGCAAGGTCATCGTCAACCGTTTACAAAAGTTATCGTTGAAACTATCAACGCGTAATTACTATGGTTGAGATAAAGATCGCAAAAAATAGCTTGGATGAAATTGTCTCACTCCAAGTAAATGGGCATGCTGGATACGCGGACGCAGGACAAGATATTGTCTGTTCAGCAGTATCGATTCTAACATTTAATACCATTAACAGTATTGAGCATTTTTTAAAGGCGAAACTCCATCCGGAAGCAACTTCACTAGGGAGCTTGGAATGTGATTTTCCTGTTCTTGAAGAGGTAGGAGCTCAGGAGAAAATGCAGTTGTTATTACAAAGCATGTTATTTGGACTTCGAGCGATTGAAGAAAACTATAAAGATTTTATAGCAATCAAAATTAATTACGTATAAGGAGGTGGCTTGAATGCTACAATTAAACCTTCAGTTTTTTGCTCAGAAAAAAGGGGTAGGTAGTTCGAAGAACGGCCGTGACAGCCAAGCTAAGCGCTTAGGCGTTAAGCGTGCAGATGGTCAACTAGTTACTGCTGGAAGTATCCTTGTACGTCAAAGAGGAACGAAAGTATATCCTGGAGTAAACGTTGGTATTGGTGGAGATGACACTCTTTTTGCTACGGCAGAAGGAACTGTTAAATTCGAAAGACTTGGACGCGACAAGAAGCGTGTAAGTGTATATCCAGTAGCGGTTACTGCTGAAGCATAATCGAAAGCGAGAAGGTCTGGTGATGAAATACACCAGGCCTTTTTTATTCATAACAACACTGCTTATCTTCTTAATAAAGGAAATTACACTTTTTTGTCGAATATGTCGAGTATAGACAAGGGGCAAATGACAATTGACAATTGTTTATCGATTATATTCTTATGGAAGAATAATTTGAGTTAGGAAGATGAGATTTGGAAATACTAGATAGAACAAAACCGTATTCTGAGTTAATACATATGATGACTGATCTTCGACACGATATGGTGAATCATTTGCAAGTGATTCACGCGTATGCGAAACTGGATGGAAATGACCGTATCATCCAATATATTGATGGAATCGCGCATGAGTTTAAAATGCATAGCCGATTATCAAATATTGGCAGTCATTTTGTCGCTGCAAAGCTAATTTCATTTATGATGCGATACCCAGAGTTACAAATAGATTGCTTTATCCAGAGTAAAAACATTCTATTTCAAGTACTACCTCACCCAGAGTACGAGCTAGCTAACATCATGATAGATGTTTGTATTGCACTCGCAGCCCAAGAAACAAAACAGAATAAAATGCAAATTGCGATTTCTATTGAAGATGAGAATTCAATTGTTTTTACATTGTATGGAAAGAGTTTAGAGGAAAAACCAGGTGTATTAGCGTGTTTACATAAGAAATTGTCAAGATATAATGTGTTTGTGCAACAAAATCATCAAGATTCAGAAGTATTTGAGTGGGAACTTTCACGCAATAATAAGGGGTTATAGTAAGAAACTAAGGAAAAAAGTTAGAGGTGAATTCTTTGTTCGTAGATAAGGTTAAGATTTATGTAAAGGGTGGCGATGGCGGTAAGGGAATGGTAGCATTCCGCCGTGAGCCGTTTGTACCCGATGGTGGACCTGCTGGTGGCGATGGTGGCCGAGGTGGGGATGTAATTTTCCGTGTGGATGAAGGGTTACGAACCTTGGTGGATTTCCGCTTTAAAAAGCATTTTCGTGCTGATGGTGGTGAACATGGCAAGACGAAAAACCAACATGGTGCGAAGGCGGATAGTCTAATAGTACGCGTACCACCAGGTACCGTAGTAACGAACGTGAACACGGGGGAAGTCATTGCAGACTTAATTCGTGTGGATGATGAGGCGGTAATCGCTAAGGGTGGCCGCGGTGGCCGTGGTAACACACGTTTTGCCAATTCTCGTTTTAAAGCTCCGGATATCGCTGAGAAAGGTGAACCTGGTGAAGAATTGGAAATCCAACTTGAGTTAAAAATATTAGCTGATGTTGGGCTTGTTGGATTCCCTTCCGTAGGGAAATCGACGATTCTTTCTGTCGTTTCTGCAGCCAAGCCGAAGATTGCGGAATACCATTTCACAACTATATCTCCGAATATCGGTGTTGTAAAAGCTGGCGACGATAGCTTTGTCATGGCAGACCTTCCGGGTCTAATTGAGGGCGCACATTTAGGTGTGGGACTAGGGCATCAATTCCTAAGGCACATTGAAAGAACTCGTGTAATAGTACACGTAGTCGACATGTCTGCTCTAGAGGGACGTGATCCATTCAATGACTATCAACAAATCAATGCAGAGCTTGAATTATACAATTTACGATTGATGGAAAGACCGCAGTTGATTGTAGCGAATAAAATGGACATGCCAGATGCGCAAGAAAATCTTGTGAAATTCACAGAAGAATTAAAACAGCATTATAAGGAAAATGGCTTAAACCCTGATGATGTCAAGATATATGAAGTATCTGCATTAACGAAAAAGGGATTGGATCCATTAGTTCGAGATATCGCAACGATGCTTCGTGATCTACCTAACATTTTATTATACGATGAGATTGGTGAATCAGAAGAGGATTATAAAGTATATAGAGCGCAACAAGAAGAAAAACCATTTACAATTAGTCGTGACCAGCATGTGTATGTTGTCGGTGGCGAGAAGATTGAAAAACTTGTACTTATGACTGACTTCAGCCGCGAAGATGGGGTCGTTCGTTTCCAAAGGATCCTCAAGGGAATTGGTGTCGATAATGCTTTAAGGCAAGCAGGAGCTAAAGAAGGAGACACGATTCGCATCGTAGAGATGGAATTTGAATTTGTCGATTAGTACAAATTTATGGATGGGTGCAAATTTGTAGATTAGTACGTGTGTTTTGTAAGAATGTAGGTAGATGTGGTTTGAAATACCACATCTTTTTTTGTGGAATTTTCCTGAAATGGTTGACTATTATTTCAATGTGTGGTAATCTAATAAATGTCGCTAGAAATTGCGACAAGCTGGAGCTGTGGTGTAGAGGCCTAACATGCCTGCCTGTCACGCAGGAGATCGCGGGTTCGAATCCCGTCAGCTCCGCCATTTTAATTTTAAATAAGGGCCTATAGCTCAGTTGGTCAGAGCAACCGGCTCATAACCGGTTGGTCCTAGGTTCGAATCCTAGTGGGCCCACCAACAAACAATTACAAAATAATTGTTAGTATACTTGAGTTTAGTCAAGTATCGATTGCCGGGGTGGCGGAATCGGCAGACGCACAGGACTTAAAATCCTGCGAGGTCACACTCGTACCGGTTCAAGTCCGGTCCTCGGCACCATAATAATTTAATTCAGTGGGCGAATAGCTCAGCTGGGAGAGCGCTACCCCGACACGGTAGAGGTCATCGGTTCGAGCCCGGTTTCGCCCACCACTAAAAACCTTGAAAAGACGCGGTTTTCCTTTATGGAAGATCGTGTCTTTTCCGTTTATCATTTTTTCAGGGGCTAAATGAGGGGATAAAAATTTTAGTTTTATTCATTTAGTGCTAATTGAGAAAATACATCCGCTGACTTTTGATCGGCTTCTTTTAAATGGTGGCCATAAACATTCATAGTTATTTTAATATCAGAATGTCCTAATCTCTCAGATATAGTTTTAGCATGTACTCCAGCATTTATGAGCAGTGTAGCAGATGTATGCCTAAGGTCGTGGAAGCGTATATTCTTGATTCCGGTACGCTTTGTAAATCGTCCCCACCATTGTGTAACACTATCAGGTCGTAACGGTTTACCAGCCCAGCTTGATAATACAAAAAAGTGTTCATCAGCTTCGTATAGCTCACCACATTTTATACGTTTCTCAAGCTGTTCTTTTTTTAGTTTTTTAAGTGGTATATCAAGCAATTCAGAGGGATATATAACTTTTCGAACTGAGCTTTCGGTTTTCGGCTCGCGTAATTCGTATCCACTGCCTTTCTTTATAAGTAAACTATGCTTAATATAGATTGTTTTAGTATTAATATCTATATCATCCCACTGTAAACCAAGGATTTCCCCTCTGCGTAACCCACAAGCGACAGCTAGTAGCACTAAAACTTGATGTTGTATCGACTCAATCTTTAATTTTTCAACGAGTAAGCGATACTCAGATGAGTCATAAACATTAGACTTTTGATGTTTAACCTTTGGGGGCTTAACATTATTGCATGGGTTTTTGTTAATTAAATTCCATTCAGTTGCACGACTTAGAACATTACGTAATACTTTATATATATCATTTTGTGTTGCTGACTTGATGTGGGATTTACTTAATTTTGAAACGAACTCTACGACATGAATAGTTTGAATCTGACCCAATCTAAAATGGCCAAATGCTGGAATAATCCTACTGATTAAGTGTCGTTCATATTTTTCATATGTTGTTGGCGATAAATGTTGTTTGGCATAATTCTGGTGCCACATAGCTACAAATGCTTCAAATGATAATGTTGTAGGTTCCGTAAACTCTCCTTTTTCAATTTCCATAATAAATCTTGCAAGTTCTTTTTCCGCTTCAGATTTTTTATCACAATATACAGTTTTTCGAAACCGACGGTATTTCGTTCCTAAACTTTGACCACCATACACGGTTAATCGCCATGCTAAGCCTTTTTTAGTCATTCCGCGTTTTTCTACACTACCTTTCATTTTTCGGCCCCCTCTCAATATATTTTTAAAATACCATGCAATAGAGATATAAGAAAGTGTACTACTAAACAAACGCTCGTTTGTTTCAATATTTAGTAAAAATGGTAATAAAGACCTGTGCGAGATGTTGTTGTATAGTGTATTTATCCTATTGAAATTGAGTTCTGTTTATTTATAATGAAGTTATATTATATTGTATCAACCCTTACCGCCCTCTAGCCCTAGTGCTGTTTGCGGAAAAAGCGGACTGTAAAGTGTACGGGCCAAAGGAATCTTTCATTCATGAAACGTTCTGCCCATGTAAATTAAACTAGCCAAGTCTTATTTTGTGCTGGTCAAAAAGAGTTATCATTTAAAACGTATTTTACTAATGCAAATTGGTGAAGTGCGTTTTTTTGTTTTAAAAAAGGGGAACCACAGGATATTTGTAATAGCCGACTTTTGTTTTGATATTTTTTTTTGGAGAGGGGTGAGATCGTGATAACTAGAAGAACTTTAACGATGAAAGAAGCATCACAATGGCTTGGGATAAGCTACCATCTATTAGCTGAAAAGGCGCGAAAAGGAGATATACCACATAGCAGGATTGGATCTAGGGTGTTATTTCGTGCTGAATCTTTGGAAAACTGGCTTAATCAGCAAGAAGAGTTAAAATTGTCGAGATAGAATTTCTGTACTTAAGTTTATACGATTATGAAAGGATGATTATATGAAATATTTAAACTTAATAGAAACATTCCATGAGTGGAAAGAAGTAAATCACTTGCCTGCCACTGCGATAGCACTATGGTTTGCCTTGTTGCACAAAAGTAATAAGTGTGGGTGTAAACATGAATTTACTTTGCCTAATGTTATATTACAACATGCTGCTGGATTAAGTCGTAAACAATTAGATGCAGCTAGAGTCGCCTTAATAGAAGCAAATTTAATTTACTATGAGAGAAGTAACCGTGTAAATCAAGCTGGCAAATATACCTTGTTATTGACTGATTATTTGGGACAACAGAAAGACCAGCAGAAAGACCAGCAGAATGAACATGCCCCTGTCAAGTAGACAGTAGAAAAAACAAAAGTATTATGGCGTCAATCATTAGTTATGGTTGACGTTTTTTCATGCTCTTCAATCCATTTATTCCACGGTCCTGTTGACATGGGGCCCTTGTACCCTCTGGACTCCCGTTTCTTGGGCGGAAGTGATACTAGATCATTATTGGCTTCCGCCGTCAGTATTTTACCAGAGGGTACTATCCCATATAAACAGGCTTTCGCGGCATAAATT